>JAFPUX010000547.1 GCA_017413145.1 Kiritimatiellia bacterium
AAGCCGACGGCGCCGGGCGCCGCGCTCGCGCTCGACGCGGTCGGCGCGGAACTGCTCGTCGCCCCGCAGTCGCGCGCGGACGGCCCGCTCGTCTGCGGCTATTCGCTCTACGTCGGCCCGCGCAAGATGTCGGAGCTGCGCAAGGAGGGCCGGGACCACCTCGCGGTGATGCGCTTCGGCACGTGGAGCTTCTTCTGCCGCCACCTGCTCGACCTCCTGAACGCCATCCACGCGGTGATACCGAGCTACGGCCTGGCGATCATCATCCTCACGGTCCTCGTGCGCCTCGTGCTCTACCCGTTCACGCGCAAGAGCATGGACTCCATGAAGAAGATGCAGGAGCTCCAGCCCAAGGTCAAGGAACTCCAGAAGAAATACAAGGACGACAAGCGCAAGCTCCAGCAGGAGCAGATGCGGCTCTACGCCGAGGCGAAGGTGAACCCGCTCTCGAGCTGCCTGCCGATGCTGGTGCAGCTGCCGGTCTTCATCGCGCTGTTCATGGTGCTGCGCACGAGCGTCGAGCTGCGCCACGAGAGCTTCCTCTGGATCCGCGACCTCTCCGAGCCGGAGAACCTCTTCCGCGACACGCTGGGCTTCGGCCTGAACCTGCTGCCGATCGGCATGGCGGTCACGATGACGCTCCAGAGCCGCCTCACGCCGACCGCGGGCGACCCCTCGCAGCAGAAGATGATGACGGTCCTCATGCCCATCATGATGCTCGTCATGTGCTACCCGTTCGCCTCGGCGCTCGGCCTCTACTGGGTCGTCTCGCAGGCGATCGCCATCGCCGCGATCCTCCGCGCGCGCCGCAAGGGCCGGCCCGCGTCCTTCACGCAGCCGGACGGCACCGAGGTCATCCCGCCCGAGCGCGAAACGCGCCAGATGCGCCGCGACCGCGAGCGCCGCGCGGAGAAGCAGGTCTAGCCCGGGGAGGACGCCGACATGGGCCACGAAAAGAAACCGAAAGCGAAACTCCGCAGGGACGACCTGCGGACGTTCCGCCGCCTGCTCGGCTTCGCCCGCCCCTACGCGTGGCGCATCCTCGTCGGCGGCGCCGCGTCCGTCGTGGGCGGCGGCTCGCTCATCGCGCTGTTCCTCCTCGCGCAGAACCTGCTCACGTTCCTGATCGACAACAACCCCCGCCCGCACGCGGAAGAAGAGGCGCCCGCCGCCGAAGCACCCGCCGTTCCCGGTCCCGCCACGGAGATTCACGCGGAGGTCGCGGAGGTCGAATCTCACGCGGAGTTCGCGGAGACCGCGGAGTTGTCCGAATCTCACGCGGAGGTCGCGGAGGCCGCGGAGCCGCCGGACCATCCGACCATCGGACCATCGGACCACCCGACCAGAAGCCCGGACGCGGCGGAGCCGCGGCGGGGCTTCATCGACCGCATGACCCATTCGGTCGCGGGCAAGATGCTCGACAGCGAGAAGAACGCGATGCTGGAACAGGCGGGCGTGAAGGGACTGCTCGCGATCGGCGTCGTCATGCTGCTCGTGATCGCCGTCAATTCGGCCTGCCAGTTCCTGAGCATGTTCTTCCTCGGCTGGGTCGGGCAGCGCGTCGTGATGGACCTGCGCCTGACGGTCTTCCGGCACCTGCAGGAACTGCCGGTCGCGTTCTACAACTCGAACCGCGCGGGCGACATGATTTCGCGCGTCGTCGCGGACACGCAGCTGCTGCAGAGCACCGTCTCGAGCGTCCTCGTCGACACGATCCGCGAACCGGCGAAGCTCTTCATGGTGCTCGCCTACGTGCTGCTGCTCGAATGGCGGCTCGCGCTCGTCGCGCTCGTCGCGTTCCCGCTCGTCGCCGTCCCGATCATCCTCATCGGGCAGAAGCTGCGCCGCATCGGGCGCGACGCGCAGCGCCGCCTCGCGGACCTCACGTCCGTGATGAAGGAGGCGCTGGACGGCGTCGCCGTCGTGAAGGCGTTCGGCCAGGAGGAGCGCGAGAAGGCCCGCTTCGGGTCGCTCTGCCGCGGGTTCTTCCGGCAGATGGTCCGGGCCACGAAGGCCAAGGCCCTCAACGAGCCGATCACTCACACGATCGGCGGCCTGGGCGGCCTGCTCGTGCTCGTCTACGCGATGGTCGACCGCATGCCGATCGAGCGGTGCGTCATTTTCGCGGCCTGCATCTGGGCGCTCTACGAACCGATCAAGAAGATCGGCCGCATCGCGATGGAGATCCAGCAGAGCTCCGGCGCCGCCGACCGCATCTTCGAGATCCTCGACGCGCCCGTCACCGTGCACGACGCGCCGGACGCCCGCCCGCTCGCGGACCCGCTCGAAACGCTCGAGTTCCGCGACGTGGCGTTCTCCTACGGCGAAAAGCGCGTGTTCGACAAGCTGAACCTCTCGCTGCGCGCCGGCGAAAGCCTCGCCGTCGTCGGCCCCTCCGGCGGCGGCAAGACCACGCTCGTGAGCCTGCTCATGCGCTTCTTCGACCCGGAAGGCGGCGCGATCCTGCGCAACGGCCGCGACCTGCGCTCCGCCACGATCGCGTCGTTGCGCTCGCGCATCGGCCTCGTGCTGCAGGACACGTTCCTCTTCAACGCCACGATCGCCGAGAACATCGCCTACGGAAAGCCGGACGCCACGCGCGAGGAGATCGAAGCGGCCGCGAAGCTCGCGCACGCCCACGAGTTCATCCTCGCCAAGGAGAAGGGCTACGAAACCCCGGTCGGCGACCGCGGCGTCTCGCTTTCCGGCGGCCAGAAGCAGCGCCTCGCGAT
>JAFPUX010000548.1 GCA_017413145.1 Kiritimatiellia bacterium
GCCCGCCGGCGAAAGCTGGGCGCGCGGCTGGCGCGCCGCCGCGGAGGCCGTCGTCGAAAACGGCGGCAAGCTCCGCGAATGGACGCGCTGGCGCGAGGCCTACATCGCGTGCAAAAAGGGCGGCCTCGAGCCGATCGCCGCCGCCGTCGCCGCCGGGACGCTCCCCGCCGCGGACGGCACGGCCGCGCTGCGCAAGCGCTACTGCGAGCGGTTCGTCCGCACCGTGCTCGACGCGGACGAGACGCTGCGCTCGTTCTTCGGCAACGGCCAGGACGCGCTCGTCGCGACCTTCGGCCGCCTCGACCAGGAGATCGCGGACCTTTCGCGCCGCATGATCCTCGCGCGCCTCTCTCTGCGCGCGATCAAGGCGAAGAAGGACCCCGCGCTCCTGTCCGAGCTCGCGCTCCTCAACCACGAGGTCGCCAAGAAGACGCGCCAGCTGCCGCCGCGCACGCTCCTGCAGCGCCTGCCCGGGCTGCTGCCCGTCCTGAAGCCGTGCCTGCTCATGAGCCCGCTCTCGGTCGCGCAGTACCTGCCGCCGGAGAGCGACGGCTTCGACGTCGTCGTGTTCGACGAAGCCTCGCAGCTCACCGTGTGGGACGCCGTCGGCGTGCTCGCGCGCGGCAAGCAGGCGGTCGTCGTCGGCGACCCGAAGCAGCTCCCGCCCACGAACTTCTTCCAGAAGGCCGACCCCGGCGCCGCGGAGGACGCCGAGCCGGACGAGGACGCCGTCGAGGACCTCGACAGCATCCTCGACGAATGCAAAGCCGCGGGCGTGCCGGAGCAGGCGCTGCTGTGGCACTACCGCTCGCGCCACGAATCGCTCATCGCGTTCTCCAACGAGCGCTACTACGGCGGCAAGCTCTTCACCTTCCCGTCGGCCGCCGTCGCCCGCAAGGGCCTCGGCGTGAGCCGCGTCAAGGTCGAGGGCGGCGTCTACGACCGCTCCAAGACGCGCACCAACCGCAAGGAGGCGGAGGCCGTCGTCGCGGCCGTCGTCGAGCGCCTGCTCGACCCGGCCTTCCAGGACAAGACCTGCGGCGTCGTCACCTTCAGCATGGCGCAGCAGGGCCTCATCGAGGACCTGCTCGACGAGGAACAGGTGAAGCACCCCGAGATCCAGCGCTTCTTCGACTCGTCGCTCCCCGAGCCGTTCTTCGTGAAGAACCTCGAGAACGTCCAGGGCGACGAGCGCGACGCGATCTTCTTCTCGATCGGCTACGCGCCGGACGAGAAGGGCTTCTTCGCGATGAACTTCGGCCCGCTCAACCGCCCCGGCGGCGAGCGCCGCCTCAACGTCGCCGTCACGCGCGCCAAGGAGGAGGTTGTCGTCTTCACCTCCATCGACAGCACGCAGATCGACCTCTCGCGCACCGCCGCCCTCGGCGCGACGCACCTGCGCGAATTCCTCGCCTACGCGGAAAAGGCCACCCGCGAGGCCGCCGCAGCAGGCGGTGCCGGTGGGGCGAGCTCTCCGAGCGAGCCGTCGATCGGCGACTTCGAGCGCGAAGTCGCCGACTTCCTGCGTCTCAACGGCTACACGGTGGACGAGCGCGTCGGCCGCAGCGACTACCGCGTGGATCTGGCGGTCCGCCGCCAGCCGGACGACGGCGGCTACGCGATCGGCGTGGAATGCGACGGCGCGATGTACCGCGACGCCGCGTCCGCGCGCGACCGCGACGAATCGCGCCGCGGCGTCCTGGAGGGCCTCGGCTGGCGCATGGCGCGCTGCTGGTGCCTCGAATGGTGGTTCGACCGCGAAGGCGCGCAGCGCAAGCTCCTCGCGGAAGTCGACGCCGCCGTCCGGGGGCTGCCGCCCCCGGAGGCGCCCAGCCCATCGACCCATTCGACCATCGAACTGTAGAACCACCCAACCACCCAACCACCCAACCACCCAACCACCTCGC
>JAFPUX010000067.1 GCA_017413145.1 Kiritimatiellia bacterium
CCTTCCTTCTTGCAGGTCGCCGGCTTCGCCTTGGCGTCGGGGTCGAGCGGGACGTCGGCGTGCCAGATCGATCCGTGCGCCCACTCGGAGGCGGTCATGTCGACGTACATCGAGAGGCCGTTGCCGATCGTGATGCCGTAGCGGGGCCCCTCGAAGGCGGGGTCGCGGCGCTTGTTCCAGGGGCGGTAGACGCGGTTCATCCAGTTGAGCGGCGCGTAGAAGCCGCCGGCGTCGACGCCGAGGCGCTGCGCGGCCTCGTAGTCGGGCATGCGGTTGTAGAGCCACTGCAGCGGGCCGAAGTCGTCCTCCTTCCGGTCGCAGCCCCACATCGTGTCGCCGTACCAGAGCACGGCGGGCAGGTAGCGCGGCTTGCCGCCCACGAGGAGCGAGCCGTCCTTGGCGACCGCGAAGCCGGCGCCCTTGGGCAGCAGCTCCTCCGCGGGCAGGTCCGCGAAGGGCTCGAACGGATCGGAGGTCGGCATCTCGGCGGCGGCGGCCGGGCCGGCGCAGAGGCCGGCCAGCAGGATTGCGGCGAAGGGGGAGGTTTTCATGAAGGTCTCCTTGGGTGGGGTCGATGGCGCAATCCTAGCATGGGCTCGCCCCGGCCGCTATTCCGATTGCGGAGGAAGAGTTGTCAATTTGCGGCGGGCCCGCCACTCGCCCATGGAGCACCCGTGCACGCGGCGGAAGAGCGAGCAGAGCGAGGAGGCGTCGACGAAGCCGGCGCGGATCGCGATCGCCTGGATCGAGAGGTCCGGCTTGCGCAGGAGGTCCTCCACGAGCGCCAGGCGCTTGGCGTGGATCGTCTCCAGGATCGTCCGGCCCGTGAGCGCCTTGAAGCGCCGCTCCAGGAAGCGCCGCGACGTCCCGCACGCCGCCGCGACCTCGACGACCGAGACCGCGCGGTCCGCGTTCGCCGAGATGAAGTCCACCGCCTTGCCCACGAACAGGTCCGCGAGCGGCGCCGTCGAGGTCGACGCCCGCTCGGCCACGTGGCTCGGCGGGCAGAACACCGCCGACGTCTCGGGCCGCTCACCGCCCAGCATCTGCGCGACGAGCCCCATCGCGCGGCGGCCGAGGCGCACCGTCTCAAGCGACACGGACGAGAGCCCGACCGGCGCGGTCTCGCAGAAGGCCGGGTCGTTGTCCACGCCGAGGATCGCGATGTCGTCCGGGACCTTGAGCCCAAGCACGTCGCAGCAGAGCGCGGCGTCGCGCGCCGCGGCGTCGTTGCACGCGAAGAGCGCCAGCGGCTTCGGGATCGGCGCCACGAACGCCCCGAAGCGCGACAGCATCCGCTCGGTCGAGAAATCGCCGTGGAAGAGCGTGTGCTCCCCCGCGTACGGAAGGCCATGCCCGCGGGCGGCCGCGGCGAACGCCTCCCGCCGGTCGCGCGCCCACCACTCGTCCGCCGTCCAAGGCGACGTTTCGAGATAGGCCGCGGAGGCGTAGCGCCGCTGCGCCGCGAAGTAGGCCGCCGCCATCCGCCCGATGGCGGCGTTGTCCGTGCCGCCGACGACGCCCCGGTCCCGCACGATGCGACACGCCGCCTCGCCCTCCGCCCGGCCGAAGAAGACGCACGGCGCCCCGCTCCGCGCCAGTTCGCGCAGGAGCGCCTTGTCCCGGATGTGCCCCAGCACCGCGAAGGGCCGGCCCCGGAACTTCCCCTCGTCGCGGAAGATCGCCGCGAACCCGTCCTCGTAGTCGACGGGCAGGATGCGCCGGAACCCGCGCTCCCGCGCTTCCCGCAGCACGCCCTCCTTGAAGCGGCGGTCGGGCTCGTTCTCGCCCGCCACCACGAAGATCCACGCGTTGCGCGGATCGGTCTCGTCGCATTTCATGGACGCGGATTCTACCGGAAACGCCCGATTGGCGCAACTCCGCCGCGCGGCGCTGGCGCGGAAGTCCGCCGCAAAATCACAACGCGCCGGACGGATTCCCGCAAGCGCGCGGGGCGGAACTGTGGCATACTGGGCGCCACCGAAAGGAAACCCACCATGCGCCTCCGCTCCCTCCTCCCGCTCCTCGCAGTCCTGATGTCCGGGCTCTGCCCCGGACAGTCCCCCGCCTCCGAATTCAAGTTCGCGTCGGTGATCTCCGACCACGCCGTGCTGCAGCGCGACGTCGAGGCGCCCGTGTGGGGCTTCGCCGACACCGGCGCGGTCGTGCGCGTCTCGCTCTTCAAGGAGGGCGGCAAGAAGCCCCTCGCCGAGCGCACCGCCACCACGGACGACAAGGGCCGCTGGACCGTGAAG
>JAFPUX010000549.1 GCA_017413145.1 Kiritimatiellia bacterium
CCGCCAGCTCGACACGGCGCCGAAGATGCTCGAGCTCTCGAAGGAGGACCGTCTCGAGGTCCGCCGGAAGGTCGCCGAAAGCATCTCGAAGGGCGTCGACCTTTCGTCGTTCAAGACGAAGCAGGAGGTCTCCGCCGCCGCCCAGAGGACCATCGACGCGGCGATCTCGGAGCTGCAGCTGGAACGGAGCGGTCTGGAGACGCACAAGCTCGGCTCCCGGGAGAAGCTCGAGAAGGAGGCGAAGCCGGCCGAGGCGACCGGGCTGAGGAACCTCGGCCAGACCTTCTCCGAAGGAGAGACCTCGATCGCCGATCTCGTGAAGCGGGGACGTCTCGGCGAGGGCATGCGCGTCAACCGCTCCGGCACCAACCCCGTCCTCCTCGACAAGCTCAAGTCGAACGGCGTCGAACCCGGCTTCATCTACCGCAACGACTGGTCGACGGACGACACGCGCGGCCTGATGGCCGACATCGGCTCCGAGGCGAGCCTCGCCGAGCTCGACGCGCTCAAGGCCAAGGACCCCGCCTTCGCCGCGAAGTGCGAGGGCAAGCCGGTCCGCGAGCAGATCATGCTCGCCGGGCGCGCGCATTCGGCGGGCATGGCCGCCGTGGCGGAGTTCGCGCTGCAGGACGCCGCGCAGAACCTTCTCGCCGGCAACGGCCGCGTCTCCTCGGGCTACGTCTTCCGGGAGCTGGTGCGGGCGCTCAAGGGGCAGTTCTCGGACGTCGACCTCAGGCAGCTCGCCGCCGGGACCCCGGACAAGGCGCTCCTCAAGGAGGCCAAGCAGTGCCTCTTCGCGCAGATCCGCGACGCGGTGATGAACGTCGGCCCGGGGAACGACTACCACGGGCTCTCGCCCGTCTTCCGGCACTTCTCCGAGCGCGCCATCGTCAAGCTGGACTACAACGAAAGCGAGAAGTTCTCGAAGGGCGACGCGGCGCACGCCGGCACCTTCATGCGCCCCGAGCGCATCCTCACGACGCGCGGCGCGATCATCGGCCCGATCTACCGCTTCACCTCGCGCCAGTCGGCCGACACCATCTCCGCGGGCGCCGTCACCGAGGCCCTCGCCAACGACCTCACGCGCGTCGCGGGCGTCCCCGCGCAGGAGCTCGAGATCGTCCGCGGCACGTATTCCGACGGCCACCCGAAGATCATGCTCGCCGCCAAGTTCGCCGACGGCTACAAGGACCTCGAGGCCGGCATGCTCAAGGACGGCCGCGTCGTGAAGCCCAAGGGCGCCGACCCGAACCTCCGGATGGAGAGCCTCGGAAAATACAAGGCGTTCTTCCTCGTCACGGCCGACCGCGACGGCATCGGCAAGCGCGGCCAGAACAAGGGGTTCGTCGGCGGGCGCTTCTTCGCCATCGACCCCGGCCACTCGCTGGAGGGCAACGGCAAGTACCTGGAGGTCTCCGACGACCTCTCCTTCAAGGACACCTACGGCAAGAGCACGAAGCCGCGCTTCAACAACTTCTCCGTCTTCGACGACGACACGTTCTTCTCCAAGATGGAGGGCGTCCTCGCCCTCCGCGAAAAGGCGGAGCACGGCGAGTTCCGGAAGGTCTTCAACGAATACCGGGCCCACTTCAACCCGGAGGAGGCCGGCATCTCCGACGCCGAGAAGGCGCTTCGCACCAAGATCTGCGCCGACATCGACGCGAAGGAGGCCGAGTTCAACGAGTCGCTGAAGAAGATCCTCGACGTCTCCGCGAACAACCTCGAGCTCTACGACGACCTCGCGGAGGACGGCCCCGCGATCCAGCAGGGCGCGATCGAGACCGTCGCCAACCTCGAGAAGCTCACCTCGCCGACCACGTGGGTCAGCAAGAAGGGCAAGGTCGCGCTCGAGCACCTCGAGGTCGTCCCCGAGACGCGCGTCCCGTGGAAGGCCGCCGTCAAGGGCGACGACATCGCCTACTACTGCGAGACGAAGATGTCCTGGGAGACGCAGAAGCTCCTGGAAGCCATCGCGAAGGGCGCGGGCGCGCGCTTCGAGGCCGACGAGCTCGGCTTCACGCGCATTCTGGTCCCCAAGGATCGCGCCGAGGCGTTCTTCGCGGCCTTTTCGGAGGAGAACGTCCAGAAGCTCACGCATCCCGACGAGTTCGCGGCGCGCAAGTCGGGCGGCGACGGCCTCGCGGGCGCGAAGCTCTACCGGCCCGTCCCCTACCGGGCGCCGAAGCCCGACCCGCGTCCGCTCCTCGATCCGGCGACGCTGCCGGACATCCTCGACGTGCCGGTCGAATACGGCGGCCGGACGATGGTCGTCCGGCTCCCCAAGACCCACTTCGCCGACCTCGTCGCCACGCGCTCGTCCGTCCACCGCCCGCGCGACCTCGGCGAGCTTCGCTTCCTGCTCGAGTCCCAGATCAAGCGCGGCAACGAGGTCCTCGGCGCGCTCATGAGCGGCAAGGCGCACCTCTTCGAACCGACGCGCGAAAACATCGTCGCGCTCACCTACGCGGTCCACGCCGCCGCCCTCCGCAAGGGCGAGTACATGTACCGCGGCTCCTTCAGCATCGAGGACCCGGACGGCAACATCGCCCGCTGGCTCGACCGCGCCGCCGACGTGTACCTGCGCACCTCCACCCACGCGAAGCCCTACCAGGCCGTGAACGTCGACGGCCACCTCAACATGCCGCGCGGCTACGACGTGCCCACCGGCGCGGGCGGCCTGCTCAACGGCATGCGCACCTTCCACTACTTCACCATCCCCGACACCGACCACGTCAAGGACGCGGGCGGCAGCGGACCCAAGCGCCGCCTCTTCCTCAAGTGCGAGACGTTCGGCATCTTCGCCTCCACCGCGCACCTGCACCCCTTCAGGAAGGCCGACGCGAAGAGCGACGGCATGAAGACGCGCGGCTACCGGCCCGGCGACATCCTCGAGTCGATCCAGCACGGCGCCTCGCTCTTCCGGTCCTGGTTCACGCCCAAGGAGGCGCCCGGCATCCGCAAGGAGAACCTCACCGAGGCGCAGAAGAAGGCCATCCGGAGCGCCAAGGACAAGCTGGACGACCTCGGGCTTGGCGGCCAGGGCGAGCTGCTGGTCGCCAACGCCGTTCTCAGCGGCGGCGGCATCAAGACCCTGACGGACAACGTCGCGTTCATCCTCGACAAGATGATGCCGGAGGACGAGGAGAAGCGCGCCGCGCTCATGTCGGTCCTGGACGATCTCGTCAACGACTTCGAGGCCTCGTCCTCCAACGTCGGCGGCGAGATCATCAACCGCATCGGCAACGAGATCATGATCGACGCGAAGGACCTGCGGTAGCGCCGACCCTGGCGGCGTCCGTGCGCGTGGCGGGGTGCGGCCGCGCCCCGCCACGGAGATTTTTGTTACGTTCCGTTCCGCTTTCGTGTATCATTTGAAACCGAACGCGCGCTTCGAACGCCGGCGAGCCGGTTTCCAACGCGGGCGAAGCCCGCTTCGAACATTCGAACCACGAACCACCGCGCCCCGTCGACCTTTCACCCGCAAGCAACACGCAACCCACAATCCCCGATTCCTCCCATGCTCGCCGTTTCCGTCTTCGCCGTCCTTTCGCTCCTGCTCGTCTGCGGAAAGGTCATCCGCATGCACGTCACGTTCCTGCAGCGGCTCTACCTGCCGAGTTCCGTCATCGGCGGACTCGTCGGGCTCGCGGCCGTGAGCCTGTTCCGCGAGCACATCCCCGCGGAATGGATCGCCTGCGCGCAGAAGTTCCCGGGCTTCCTCATCAACGTCATCTTCGCGACGCTCTTCCTCGGCGTCGCCACGCCGCGGCTCGGGAAGGTCGTCCGCATCGCGTTCCCGCAGCTCTGCTTCGGGCAGCTCCTCGCGTGGGGGCAGTACGTCCTCGGGCTCGGGCTGGCGGGCTTCCTGCTCGTTCCGCTCTTCGGCGTGCCGCCGGCCTTCGGCAACCTGCTCGAGATCGGGTTCCAGGGCGGCCACGGGACCGTCGGCGGGATGTCGGAGAGCTTCCGGTCGTTCGGCTGGGAGGACGGCATCGACCTCGGGCTCACCGTGGCGACGGCCGGCATGATCGTCGGCGTCGTGGTGGGCATGGCGCTCGTCAACTGGGCCTACAAGCGCGGCCACGTGAAGGAGGTCCTGTCGTTCGAGGAGCGCCCGGTGCACGAACGCCGCGGCATCCACCCGCCGGACGCCCGTCCCGCCGCCGGGCGCCAGACGGTGTGCAGCGACTCGATCGACTCGCTCGCGTGGCACGTCGCCGTCGTCGGCCTCGCGGTCGGCATCGGCTACCTGATCCTGCTCGCGCTGCAGCACGGCGAAACCGCGCTCTTCCCGGACGCCCCCCGCCAGATCTTCAAGGGCTTCCCGCTCTTCCCGCTGTGCATGATCGGCGGCGTCCTGATGCAGACGGTCGTGACGCGCTGCGGCGGGACGCTGCTCGTCGACCACGGCCAGATGCAGCGCATCTCCGGCGCCGCGCTCGACTTCCTCGTGCTCTCCGCGGTCGCGACGATCAAGATTTCCGTCGTCGCCGCCAACTGGATGCCGCTCCTCGCGCTCGTCGTGGCGGGGACGCTGCTCTCGCTCCTCCTCGTCGTGTTCCTCGCGCCGCGGCTCTTCAAGGAGGCGTGGTTCGAGCGCGCGATCGCCGAGTTCGGGCAGTCCACGGGCGTCACCGCGACCGGCCTGCTGCTGCTGCGCTCCGTCGACCCCGAGAACAAGACCGTCGCGGCGGCGTCCTTCGGCTACAAGCAGCTGCTCCACGAACCCTTCATGGGCGGCGGTCTCTGGACCGCGCTCGCGCTCGTCCTCGTCTACCAGTTCGGCTGGATGAAGATCTGGATCTTCTGCGTCGCGATGACCGTCCTCTGGTCCATCGCCGCCTTCCTCGTCGTCCGCCACAACAAGCGGGCCTGACGCTTCGCGGGTCACCCGCTTGGCCGGCGTCCCCATGCTGAAACTCGCCTGACGACCGACATCCGATGAAAAACGAAAAGCGCACGAATTCCCGAACCGTCCGTCCGGTTTTGCTTCTCCTGCTCCTTTTGTCGGTGGCAGGCGTCTTGCTGTCGGCCTTGCTCCGGACCATGTGTTCCTGGAACGGAATGACCGACCGGGAGCGCGAGGAAGCAACACGCCTCACGGAGGCGAAGGCGCAGAAACTCGTGCCGACAATCGCGGAAATCCATTCGTCGTCGCCGGTCGCCGACGCCGTCGCCCGCTACCTGCGCGAGACGGTCGCGCCGAACTACGGCGGGGAGTGGGAGCACTGCGTCCCGTTCGTTCGGATCGTCGCATCGGACGCCACCGACCCGTCCGACGTCCGCGCGTGGGGCGAGTTCCGCGTGTTCAACTACCGGCTCGAGGGCGACACGTTCCATTTCGTTTCCGGAGGGAACCATCCGGGCCTGATGCATCTTCGCGAAACGGACGGCGCGCTTTCCGTCGTCTCCTTCGATCCCGTCCTCGACGGCTCCGAATGCACGCCGAGCGCCAAGCGCATCTTCGGCAAGCAATACAAGGCGTGGATGGCGCTCGTCGCCGACGACAAGGCCCTCGAAGCCGCCCGCCTCCGGGATCTCGCGGACTACGCCGCGCAAAACGACCTCCCCGCCAAATTCGCCAAGGACTACGGCTGGGACCCCGTCCCGCTGCCGCCCGCGGCTTCGCGGGGCGAACGGGGCGCCCCCGCGCCCTCGCCCGCCCCGCATCGGCCGGACGCACCCGAAAGCAACTGACACCGCCGCATGAAACTCGTCACTCGTCACTCGTCGTTCGTCGTTCTCTGCGCGCTGGCTTCCGGCGCGCTTGCGCCGGAAGCCAGCGCGCAGAGCCCCTGGCGCCAGGCCGACTTCGCCGCCGACCTCCACCGCCGCGCCGTCGCGGCGGCGGAAAAGGACGCCAACGTCGTCGTTTCGCCGTGGGGCGTCGCGTCGCTCTTCGCGATGCTCCAGACCGGCGCGCGCGGCGACACCGCCCGCGGCATGGCCTTCGCCCTGCAGCTCGGCGGCGCCGAGCCGCCCGAGCCGGACGACGTCTGCAAGACGTTCCGCGAAGCACGCACCGCGCTCTCCCGCGCCGCGCGCGAAGACGCCGCGCTCGAACTCTCCGATTCGCTCTGGATCAAGCCCGGATTCGCCTTGTCCGAGAGTTTCCGTGCCCGAGCCCGCGACGCCTTCGACGCCGACGTCCGCATCACCAACATGGGCGCCGCCGGACGCAAGGCGATCAACGAGTTCGTGTCGGAAAAGACCCACGGCCGCATTCCGAACCTCCTCGCCCCGCCCGTCCTCGACGATCCGCTCACGCGCCTCGTCGCCGTCGACACGATCTGGCTCAAGGCCAAGTGGGGAATGCCGTTCGAGAAGGACGACACCCGCGACCGGACTTTCCACGCGCCGTCCGGCGACTTCGAAACGCCGTTCCTGCACGCCACGCGCGACGCGGAGATCCTCGACGCGCCCGAATGCGCCGCGCTGCGCCTGCCCTACCGCGGCGGCACGCTCGAGATGCTCGTCATCCTCCCCTCCCCTTCCAACACGCTCGCCGACGTCGAGGCGCGCCTCGGGCGTCCGTATCTCGACCGCCTCGCCGCCTCGTCGTGGCGGGGCGAAGCCGCCATCGCCCTGCCGAAGTTCGAATTCGACTCCGAGCACGATCTCCGGCCGATCCTCGAACCGATGGGAATGGGCGCCGCGTTCGACCCGGGCCGCGCCGACTTCTCCGGCATCGCGCCGCAACTCTACGTCGGCACCGCGCTCCAGAAGGCGAACGTCACCGTCGACGAAGAAGGCACCGAAGCCGCGGCCGCGACCGTTGCGCTCATGTTGGAAGGATGCATCGGCCCGATGGAGGACGTCCCGCCCCCGCGCCCCTTCGTCGCCGACAAGCCGTTCCTCTTCCTCATCCGCGAAACCCGCACCGGCCTCGTCCTCTTCCTCGGCCGCGTCTGCAAGCCGGCCTCGTGAGAATGCCGCCGCGCGGCTCGCCGCGGGCGGCATTCGTCGATTTCCCGCTTTCGCTCCGCAGAAGATTGTGCTAGCATCATTTCCAACCGCAGGACTTCGGCCTTTTCAAACCACCCGACCACCCAACCACCCGACCACCCGACCACCCGACCACCCGACCACCCGACCACCCGACCACCCAACCACC
>JAFPUX010000550.1 GCA_017413145.1 Kiritimatiellia bacterium
AAGCGTTCCGCGGCCGCTCGGAGGGCGGCCGCGTCCAGGCGGGGCGCGCGCAGGCGGCGGACGATGCGGATGTCGGACGGCATGGACCGCATTCTAGCACAACGCCCCGCACGGCGCAATTGACGCGACGCGGGCCGTGGGGTAGAATCCGCGCCATGAAAGCAGAACTCCGCAACGACCTGCTCTGCCTCGTCCGCGCCGCGGCCGTTTTCCTCGCGGCCGCCGTGGCGGCGGGCGGCGCGTTCTACGCGCTGCTGCTCGAAATCCGGAAATGCCGCGACATCCCCGAGGGCGGGATCGTCGAAACGACGCAACTCGCCGTTCTCGCTCTTGCGTGCCTGGCGTACGCGGTGCAGGCGCGCCGCAGCCGCGAGACGCCGCGGGCGTTCGCGATGGTTTCGCTCGCGGTCCTCGCGATGTTCGTCCGCGAAATGGACGGCTATTTCGACGTCTGGACGGGCGACCATTCGTTCTGGTTCTACGTCGAGCTGCCCGTCCTCTTCGCGTTGGCCGCGATTCCGGTCCGGCGGTTCGGGCGGACGGCCGGCCAGCTCGCGCGGTTCGTCGCGACGCCGCAGTGCCTGCTGTTCGTCTCCGGCGTCGTCTTCGCCGTCGTCGTCGCGCAACTGGTCGGCTACAAGGAAATCTGGAACCGCATCTTCGACGTGGAGATCTGGAACGACGCCCGCGCCGCGCGCCTGCTCGAGGACGGGCACCTCCCGTACGACCTCGACGTCTCCCGCCACGTGAAGAACACCGTGGAGGAGGCGATCGAACTGGCCAGCTACCTCCTGATCCTCGGCTCGGCGGTCCTTCCGCCGTCGTTGCGGCGCACGCGTGGCCACGCCTGAGGCAAGCCCGTTTACACGAGGGGCGGAAAGGTGTATGATCGGTTGCGGTCATCCACCCATCCCCGCTTCGACCGGGTGCGGAAAAGCCGCCGCCCGTGCGGAGGGCTTTTCGAACATGAAACGAATCCTCCCACTCGTCCTCCTCGTTTCCTTCCTCTCCGCCCCGTCCGCTCCGGCGCGCGTTCTCTCGCAGGCGGAGATCGAGACCGCCGCCGCGAACTTCCTGGCGTCCGACGATCTCGGATCGAAGCTGCTGCCCGGCCGCACGGTCGCGTCCGCGAAGCCTCGCGACTCGCTCTGGATCGTCGATCTCGACCCGGCCGGCTACATCGTCCTGTCCGGCAGCGACGCGGCGGAGCCGGTGATTGCGTTCGGCCCGGAGAAGCTTTCCCCGATCGACCCGGATGAGCCGCTTTACGCGCTGCTCGCGCTGGCAAGCACGAACTGCCTTGCCGCGGAAGCGGCACCCGCGCCGGCTCCGGCGCCGGCCGGGGAAGGGGAGAGGGCCGGCGAAGACGGCGAAGCGGCGTCTGCCGCGCGCCGCGCCGCGCGCTGGGAGATGTTCCTTCGCGGCCCGTCCGCGCCGGACGCCGCCCCGGACGATTCGCTCCAGGCCGGCACGCCCGGGACGATCGTCGTGCAGCCACTCATGTCGCAGCACTGGAACCAGTGGCAGCCCTACAACGACTACAATCCTCGCGTCCCGGACGATTCGGGCAGCTCCTACTACCGCCGCCGCGCCGCCACGGGCTGCGTGGCGACCGCCTACACGCAGGTCATGGGCTACTACAAGTGGCCGGTCCGCATGGACCGGACGCTCTGCTACACGAACTCCGTGAACGGAACCGCGGCGGGCCATCCCTATTCGAGCGTGTTCTTCCGGTTCGACGGGTCCGTTCCGTTCGAGTGGGACGACATCCAGGACTCGTACACGTCCTCGGGCGGGGACATGTCGGGTTACGTGTCCGAGTCCGTCCGCTACCCGATCGCCCGCCTGTTCAACCTCAACGAGGTGATCTGCGAAATCATGTTCTGGCAGCTTTCCAAGGGGTCGGGCGGCTACGAGGGCACGGTCGGGAACAACAACCCGTGGTACCGGGGCATCACGAACATCGAGCGCGGCGACGAGATGAAGGCGGCGCTCAAGACCGCCATCCAGGCCGGCGAGCCGGTCGTCGTCACGGTCCCGGACCACGCCGTCGTCGCTCACGGCTGGGGCGAGAGTTCCGACGGAACGAAGTACGTCTACCTCAACTACGGGTGGGCGGGAAGCAACGACGGCTGGTTCGACCTGAACATCTCGTCGGGGAACTACCAGTCCGGCTACATCAAGTCCGCCCACGTCGGCTTCGTGCCCTACAACTCCGTCCAGGTCGACCCGCTGCCCGCGTATTCGTCCTCCTCCGTCACGCTGAACTGGCACGCGCCCGCGCACTGGAAGAGCCGTACGACGGGCTTCAAGGTCACGGCCAGCCTCGCGGGCTCCGGGTCGACGTCGTTCACGGACGACTTTTCGACACGCAAGGGGACCGCCTCCGGCCCCGTGACGGTCGGCGTCGCCTCCACGACCGGCAATTCGACGCCCGTCCTCGGGTTCGACGGCAAGACGATCGAGCTCCAGCAGTACGTCTGGGACGGCTCGTTCACCCTGTCCTCGTCCTCGGTCCTCTCGTTCGACTTCTGGTCCTGGCAGTCGGCCAACATCAAGACGTTCTCGCTGCAGGCGTCCTTCGACGGCGGCACGTGGACGGACCTCTACGTGAACGACAGCCTCTACAACTACAACGGAGGCGTCTCCCCGGCCTGGACGACGCAGACGATCGACCTCTCCGCCCACGCCGGGTCCACGGCCCGCTTCCGCGCGATCATCCCGTCCGCCGACCCGAGCCACTACTGGTTCTGCATCGAGGGCGAAGAGGGCGTCCAGATCGCCCTCGACAACTTCCAGGTGACGGGCGTCGGCTCCTCCTCGGAGGCCTACTCCGCGACCGTCGCGAACACCGCGCGCAGCCACACGATCACGGGGCTGACGGCCGGCAAGACCTACTCCTTCACCGTCGCGCCGCTCGCGGACAACGCGGCCGACTCCGGCGGCGCCTCGACGACGATCGCCGCGACGGCCGGCACGCTGCCCGAAATCTCGTCCGTTTGGGCGGACTCGTCCTCCACGAACCAGGTCAAGGAGGGCTTCTTCCGCAACTGCGCGCTGAACGGCCGCACCGTCCTGCGCGTGCAGGCCACGTCGAACGCGACCTCGCTCGAGGCCCATTCCGGCAACCAGACCGCGCTGCCGGACTCGTCGATCCAGGTCCATTCGAACGGCGGCGGCTCGTTCGACGTCGTGTTCGACGCGGCGCTTTCGTCGGAGGCCGACGACCAGCGCCTGATGATGACGCTCGTCGCGAAGGACCAGTACGGCCGCACGGGCGCCAAGAACCTTTCGCTGCGCCTGCTCGCGTCCGTCCCGTCCGAGACCTACACCCCCGGCGGCCAGACGCCGCCGACGCTCGGGACGGTCTCCGTCGGCTCCGTCACGCAAACGGGCGCGACGGTCTCGGTCCCCCTGACCGCGCTCGGCACGGGCGCGACGTCCGCGAGCGTCAAGGTCGAGCTCTCGACCGCGTCGAACTTCTCGACGATCGCGAAGACGGACACGAAGACGGCCAACGCGGCCGGGACGCTTTCGTTCCCCTTCTCGGGCCTCTCCGCCGGGACGAAGTACTACGTCCGCGTCACCGCGACCGGCGTGCAGACGGGCCTCTCCGCGACGGATTCGTCCAAGTCCTTCACCACGGCCGCCAACACCGCGCCGACGCTCGGGACGGTCTCCGTCGGCTCGGTCACGCAGACCGGCGCGACGGTCTCCGTCCCCGTGACCGCGCTCGGTGCGGGCAGCTCGTCCGTCACCGTCAAGGTCGTCGTGAACGGCGTCCAGAAGACGCAGACGCTGAGCGCCGCCGGCACGGCGTCGCTCGTCTTCACGGGCCTTTCCGCCGGGACGCAGTACACGGCCGCCGTCACCGCCACCGGCAACAACGGACTGTCCGCCACGGCGTCGAAGACGTTCCAGACGGAAGCCCTGCCGTCCACCGGCTGGTTCGACGTCAAGTGGAACTCGCAGGGGTGGGGGAGCGGCACCGCGTGGCGCACCTCCGCCGGCGAGGCCGCCGCGGGCGGCCGCTGGGCGGTTCCCGCGGGCGACTCCTCCTCGCGCTCCGGATCGCTGCTCGCGCTCGGCCTCCCCGATGGCGGCGTCCTTCGCTTCACCGCTTCGGAGCCGACCGCCTCGAAGGCGACCGTGACCGTCCAGGGCGCCTTCACGCCCGTCCTCGCCTCCTCGCCGCCCGCCGTGCCCGGCGTCGCCATCGCGGGCCTCTGCTTCGCCCGCGGCGGCTACAAGGCGTGGAACGGCGCGCAGTGGGTCGCGCTCTCCGGCGCGACGCCAGCCGCCTCCTCCACCGCATGGACCGCGACGTTCGACTATTCGCAGACGAAGCCGCGCGTGCGCTACGCCGTCGGCGGGACGACGCTCTCCGCCTCCGGCTCCGAATGGATCACGCTCGCGACCTCGCAGAGCTATGTCTCCGGCGTGGGCTACGCGGGCGGCGGCTCGGTCGGCGACTTCAAGGCGAGCTACTCGGGCGGCGGTTACGTCGCGCCCGTGCTCTCCACGCTCGAGGACGGCGGGCACGTCCCGCTCGCCTTCGGGAAGGACGGCTCGAACAACCCGACCTTCGAAATCACTATCAAGAACGCGGCCAAGAACGCCTGGTACACCGTCTACGCCGCCGACACGGTGGACGGGACCTACAAGGCCGTCACGTCCGTCAAGGCGACCGCCGACGGCCTCAAGACCCTCTCGATCCCGGCGCCGTCCTCCAAGCCGACGCGCTTCGTCCGCATCGGCGTCTCCGACGCGCAGGTTCAGGCGAACACCGAGCTCTAGCCGCATTCATCATTCATCATTCAGCATTCAGCATTCCGACCCCCACATGAAAACAACGCTCCCCCTCATTCTCGCCGCCCTTGCGTTCCCCGCCGCGGCGACGGACTACTACCTCCGCGGCGACGACACCGGCTCCAACTGTTCGCTCAACGGCGCGGGCACGCCCTACGGCTGGGCGACGACGTCCGGCGGAGCGCAGGTCCGCACGGACACGAGCGACGCCTCCGGCGTCTTCCACCTCGACGGCCACCTGATGCGAATCGCCGATACGACCGCGAACCTCTCGTTCGGCGGCGCGCGGCTCGTCTTGGACGGCGCGAAGCCCGCGATCAACGACAAGTACACCGCAAACGCGACGCTGACGCTCGACCACGTCTACGTCCCCACCGGGAACGCCGGCGAGCTGCGCTGCGGCGACAAAGAGCAAACCAAGGTCGTCGCGGGGAGCGACTGGGTCGTCGAGTCCGGCGCCCGGCTCCTGCTCAACATCGGCGAGAAGGATAGTGCGCGAAACTGGACCTGCTCGGCGACCGTCACGGGCGAAGGCACCTTCGGAGCCGCGTCGGGCGTCAACGACACCCGCGTGTATTCGGCGAACAGCGCCACCGCGTCCGGAGCCGTGACGCTCACGGGCGATCTTTCCGGCTTCACCGGATACCTGAGCGCCGGCGAGAACGGGACGACCTGGACGGGCGACCAGGCCACCGCCGTCAAGAACCTCAAGCTCGTCATCGGCGCCGCGTCGGCCCTGCCGGTGTCGACGCCGGACGGAGACGTCCTCGCCGGAAGCGTGTGCGTGACGAACGGCGCGACGATCTCGTTTTCGTGCAACGCGACGTCGCCCGAGATCCGCGGTTGGGACTTCGGGAGCGGCGCCGTGCCGACGGTGAACGTCGATTCCGGCAAGACCGTCTACGTCTACGGCCCCGTGACGGGGTCGGTCGGCTTCAAGAAGACCGGCAACGGCACGCTGGTCCTGAACGTCGGGGGCGAGGGCGCCTACGACACGATCACGCTCTCGGGCTCGAGCACCGTCTCCGCCGCGACGCTCTCGGCCTATGTCGCCAAGTGCGAGCAGTGGCTCGCGGAACGTGGCGGCGCCACCGCTCCGGCGATCTTCTTCTACTAGTCCCGCCCCGCCTCCCCTTCGCCGGAAACGAACCCGTTCGCCAGGACGCGCCATGAAACGAATCCTTCCGCTTCTCGCCCTTTTCGCGGAGGTTGCCGCCGGCACCGAACTCTAGTTCCGTCCGGCGGCGTGGCGGGGGTGGTCGCCCCCCTCCACGGCACGGTTTTCCGAACATGAAACGCTTTCTCCCCCTTCTTCTCCTCCTTCCCCTCTCCGCGTTCGCGCTCGACGGCGAGCCGGACGGCGTCGCCCCCGAGTCCAACGCCGGCCTCTACGTCTCGACGATCGACGGCGTCTTCCTGCCGCGCACGCTCGGCCTCGAAGGCGCGAGCTGGACCCCGATCCTCGCGGTGGACGGCTCGGCGTCGGGCAACACGCGGAACTTCACGCTGAACACCGTCGCGGACGGCTCCGGCTCGGTCTTCTCCGGGACGGTCTCCTACGCGATCGTCGACGACTCCACCGTCACGGCGTCGTGGCGCATGTCGCCCTCCGACGACGTCCGGCTCAACGCGCTCACGGTCGGCTTCAAGACCCCGGTCACGCTGTTCGCGGGCGGCAAGGTCTCCCTCGGTTCCGGGACGATCGACATCCCGACCCAGAAGCTGGAGCAGGACAACGAGTTCGTCCACGCGGCCACGCGCGTCTTCGAGCTCTACGACACGGACGGCGTCCGGCGCCTGCGCATCGACTTCGGCGCGGAGGTCTGGGCGACGGTCCAGGACAACCGCAAGTGGACGGAGCAGGTCCTCGAGATCCGCTTCCAGAAGCCCAACGCGGCCCGGAACGGCTCGCTGAAGGACTTCTCGAGCGGGACGACCTACGCGTTCGACTACACGATCGCGCTCACGGGCGACGGCGTGGTCGACCTCGGCTCGGAGTTCGTCGCGCGGGCCGGCGCGGACTGGATCCCGCTCGCGCAGATGGGGTGGGTCGAACCGGGCTCGGCGCTGGACTTCTCCGCGTTCCCGGGGCTGCCGGGCGAGGCGGGCCGCCACGGCCGCGTCGTGCGCCGCGGGGACCACTTCGAGTTCGAGGGGCGCCCGGGCGAGCCCCAGCGCTTCTACGGCGTGAACCTCTGCTACTCGACGGCGCGGCCGCGGGCGAACGAGGTCGCCATCGCGCAGAACCTCCGGCGCATCGGCTACAACGCGGTGCGACTCCACCACGTGGACTTCGAGCTGACCTACGGCCAGGGCGCCGCCTACACGAACCTGCAGGCGTGGGGGACGGGGCTCTTCGACCGGCTCGTCGCGGCGTGCGTCACGAACGGGCTCTACCTCACGACCGACGTCTTCACCGGCCGCGAGAACGTCCCCTGGCGCGAGCTCGGCGTCGACCGCGACGGGGTGGCCGGCGTCCAGGGCTACAAGCGCATGCTCCTCGCGAGCGAGCCGGCCGTCTCGAACCTGCTCGACTTCGCGCGCAACTTCTTCGGCCACGTGAACCCCTACACCGGCCGCACGCTCGCGCAGGAGCCCGCGATGATCGGCATCTCGCTCGTGAACGAGGACTCGATCTCGCCGCTGGCCGCGCCGCAGGAGCTCTGCGCGGAGATCCCGCCCCTCGCCCCGCTCTGGCGCTCGTGGATCGCCACGAAGAAGGCGGACGACCCCGCCGCGTGGGCGGACGCGTCCAGCGACCCGCCCGCGTCGATGGACCGCTTCTTCCTGCGTTTTCTCGAGGAGCGCCGCGAGGCCCTCCTCGCGCGCATCGCCGCGGTCCTGCGCGACGAGCTGGGCTGCCGGGCGCCGTTCTCGGACTTGAACGGCATCCATATCTCCCTCTCCGACCTCGCCGCGCGCGGCGCGCTGCTCGACTACGCCGACGACCACATCTACTACGACCACCCGACCTTCCTCGGCAGCGGCAACGGCACTCCCTCCTCGCTTCCCAACGACCACCCGTTCCGCGGCGCCGCGCTCGGCGTGACGCCCTACGCCGCGTTCCGCCTCGCCGACCGCCCCTACACGATCACGGAGTTCAACTACACCGCGCCCGGCAAGTACCGAGCCGGCGGCGGCCTCTCGATGGGCGCCACCGCGGCGCTGCAGGACTGGTCCGGCGTCTGGCGCTTCGACTGGGGCAGCGGCGACGCCGGCACGCCCTGGACGCAGACGATGGCCTACTTCTGCGCCTCCGGCGACCCGATCCAGCAGCTCTCCGAGCGCGTCGCCTCGGCCCTCTTCCTGCGCCGCGACGTCGAGCCCCTCGGCCCCTCGCTCGTCGCGCGACTCCCGACCGCCGTCGCCGCCGGCCCGCACGCCGACGCCCGG
>JAFPUX010000551.1 GCA_017413145.1 Kiritimatiellia bacterium
GGCTTCGCCGCGGCCGGGACCGCGAGCAGCGCGGCCAGCGCGGCGACGAAGACGAAGGGACGGAACGGGGAGCTCACGGCGCGCATTGTAGCAGAACCGGCTCCGTTCCGCAATCGATTGCCGCGCGGGGGCGGTTGTGGTAGACTCGCCCCCCATGAACGACGAACCCCTCGAGCGCTTCGCGTACGCGAACGTCCCCGCCGCCCCGCGCGGGATCGTGGTCCACTTCATGGGACTCGGAAGCCAGTGGCAGGCTCGCGAGGGGGACGGTCCTCACGGCCTCGAGCGCGAGGGCGCCGCCGCCGCGGCCGCCGCCGGCGCGGTCTTCGTCGTGCCCTACCTCGACCCGTGGAACTGGATGAACGCCGCCGCGGTCGCGATGGCGGACCGCATCGTGGACCTGGCGAAGGCGCGCGCCGGGCTGCCGGCCGACGCGCCGGTCGTCTCGACGGGCGGCAGCATGGGCGGCCTCTGCGCCCTCGTCTGGCCGCGCTACACGCGCCACCGCGTCGTCGCCGTCGCCGCGAACTGCCCCGTCTGCGACCTGCCGTTCCACTACACCGAACGCCCCGACCTGCCGCGCACGCTGCGCGCGGCGTTCGGCGCGGAGCCGGACTTCGCCGCCGCGCTGCGCGCGCGGTCGCCGCTCCACCTCGCGCCGGAGCTGCCGGACGTGCCGTACGCGGTCTTCCACTGCACGGCGGACCGGTTGGTGGACAAGGCCGCTCACTCGGACAAATTCGTCGCCGCGTTGCGCGCTCTCGGGCGCTCGGTCGAATACGTCGAGGTGCCGGACCGCGGCCACTGCGACCTGGACGACGCCTCGCGCGCCCGCTACGAGGCCTTCGCGACCGGAGCGCTCGCATGAACGAGGTCCCCGTTCCGCCCGCCGCCGCGATCGAGCCGGACCTGTCCGTCTCGATCGGCTCGCTCCGCATGAAGAACCCCGTGACCGTCGCGTCCGGGACGTTCGGCTACGGGCGCGAATACGCCGCGTACTTCGATCTGTCCGAGCTCGGCGCCGTCACGTGCAAGGGCATCCGCCTGTCGCCGTGCGAAGGCAACCCGCAGCCGCGCATCGCGGAAGTCCGCGGCGGCATGCTCAACGCGATCGGCCTGCAGGGGCCGGGCGTGGACGCGTTCGTCCGCGAGGCGCTGCCGTTCCTGCGCGAAAAGGGCGTCCCGGCGATCGTCAACATCTGGGGAACGACCGAGGGCGAGTACGCCGAGGTCGCGCGGCGGCTGTCGGACGCGGACGGCGTCGGCGCGCTCGAGATGAACGTCTCGTGCCCGAACGTGCACCTCGGCGGCGCGACGTTCGGAACGGACGTGCGGACGCTCGCGTCCGTCGTGCGCGCCGTGCGCGCCGCGACGCCGCTGCCGCTCCTGGTGAAGCTCGCGCCGAACGTCCCGGACATCGCTGCCTTCGCCCGCGCGGCGGAAGGGGAGGGCGCAGACGGACTGTCGATCTCCAACACGGTCCCCGCGATGAAGATCGACGTCGAGGCGCGCCGGCCGTTCCTCGCGAACGTGCAGGGCGGGCTCTCCGGTCCGGCGATCCACCCGATCGCGGTGCGGCTCGTCTGGCAGGCGGCCGCCGCCGTGAAAATCCCGATCGTCGGCATGGGCGGCATTTCGGAACCGGAGGACGCGGTCGAGTTCCTGTGCGCCGGCGCGACGGCGGTCGCCGTCGGGACGGCGAGCTTCGTCGACCCGCTCACCGCGCCGCGCGTCGTGCGCGGCATCCGCGACTACATGGTGCGCCACGGCCTGCGCCGCGTCGCGGACGTCGCGATCACGCGCTAGCCCGCGGGGCGCAGCACGCCGCCTTCGA
>JAFPUX010000552.1 GCA_017413145.1 Kiritimatiellia bacterium
CCGCCCGCGCCGCCGCCGCCCACGACGAGGATTTCGGCGTAGCCGCTGCCGGTCGCGGTGAACGTGCCGTCCTCGGTGAAGACATGGACGCGGTCCACGCCGTCCACGACGCTCGCCTCGCCGCCGGACGCGGCCGAGCCGATCGATGTCGAGAACGTCGTGAACGACCCGGTCTGCTCGGCCGACGAACCATTTGCGCCTTCGGCGTAGAGGGCGTAGCGGTATTCGGTTTCCGGCTCGAAGCCGCCGACCGTTTTCTCGAACGCCGCGTCGAGCGCGTCGTTCCCCTCAAGTTCAAGGACGGTCGCGACGGCCGTCTCCGCCGGGGCCGACGTCTTCCAGTAGCGCATCTTCACCGCCGCGGATGATTCGCCTTCGCCGTAGGCGCCGAGGGCGCCGGCGACCGTCGCGAACGAGCCGCCCTTCGCGGTCGCCGTCGAGGCGCGCAGAAGCGGTGCCGAGTCCGTCCAGACCACGTAGCGCACCACGACGATGCCGCTGCCGCCGCGTCCGCTCGCGGCCTTCGCGAGGCCGCCTCCTCCGCCGCCGCCGAGGCCGTCCTCGCCGTTTTCGCCAGCCGTGTCGCCGGAGATGCCGCCGGAGCCGCCGCCGCCCAGACCGCCGGGCGACCGGATGCAGCCGTTCGCGGCGGTTTTGCCGTAGTAGCCGCCGCCGCCGCCCGCGAAATACTGCTCGAAGCCGAGGATGTCGCTCGACAGGCCGTCGCCGCCAAGTCCGCCGTGGATCGCGCCAAGGGGCGATTCGGAGGCGTAAATCATCACCGTGCCGCCCGGCGCGCCCGCACCGCCGCCGCCACCGCCGCCCACGTTGTAGGGAGCGGCGAGGACACCGCCGCCGTCATGCCCCTGCCCGGGCGTTCCCGCGCCACCGGACGTGACGGTTCCGTTGCTGCCCGCGCCGCCGCCGCTGCCGCCGGAACCGGCCTTGTTCGCGCCATAGTCCGAACCGCGCCCGCCGCCGATGGCGGTCAGGGAGACGGCGCCGCCGGCGAACGACGAGTTGCCGCCGTTCTTGTTTCCGTTCTGGCCCGTCGTGGCCGCGCCGCCCGCGCCGACGGTCGCCGTGTAGGGCGTGTCGGCGGCAAGCGCGACGCCCGATTCCTCGACCATGCCGCCCGCACCGCCGCCACCGGGCGATTGCGTCACGCTGCCCGCGGCGCCGCCGCCCGCGACGACCAGGACCCGCGCGCGGAGAGCCGAGACCGGCGTGAACGTCGCCGCCGCGGCCGTGTTCGTGAAGATGTGGACGTATTCGCTCGCGCCGAGCTGGAGGATGAGGTCGCCGCCCGTCGCGTAGGGGGAGGAGGCGACCTTGTTCGGGCTGGACGCGAGGTCGCCGAGGAACGACGCGTGCGCGAACGCGGGGAGGAGCAGGAGGAAGGCGGTTCGTTTCATGGTAGGGTGGTCGGGTAGTCTGGTGGTCTAGTAGTCTAGAATCCTAGAAGCCTAGAAGTCTAGAAGCCTAGAAATCCAGGCTCCGGGCGGCCGGGGGCTCAAGGTTCGGTCTGCGGGGGTTGCGGCGAGGCGGGCGCGAGGACGTCGAGGAGCTGTTCGGCGAGCCGTTGCATCCCGAGGTCCCCGGGGTGGCGGGCGACGCCCGGATGGGCGAAGACGCCGGCCGCCGTGTTCTCCGGAGCGTCGCCGAGCGGCCCGGCGTCCACGCAGGCGGCGCCGGTCGCCGCGGCCGCCTCCTCGGTGCAGGCCGCCTTCCGCTCGTTCTTCCAGAAGGGGGTCCGGAAGACGATCCGGGGGGCGCGGGCGCCGTCGCGGAAGGGCTCCGCGAGCCGTTGGAGGAACTGCGTGTAGCCGGGGGCCGAGGCGTCGTTCAGGTTCGGCGCGTTCTCGCCGATGGCGATCACGACGGCGTCGGGCTCCCAGGCGACGTCCCCGGCGAATTCGGGACGGTCGGCGGGGGCCGTGCGGAACGACCGCTCCATCGCCGCCAGGTTGCGGACGCGGCAGACGACCGGCCGCCCGAGCCGTTCGGCGAGGCCGGCGGCGAGCCGGTGCGGGAAGTCCTTCTCGGGCGCGGTCGCCGCCATGCCCCACCAGTCGGCGGTCCATCCGATGTCTGGCTTGGGGCCGTGCAGGGCGATCGAGTTGCCGAAGACGAGGAGGCGGAACGCGGCGTTGGTGTCCGCCCCCGACGCGAACTCGACGCACGGGAGCGCGGAGCCGGGATTCATCAGCCCGGAATGCATGCGTTCGGCATCGGTCGGGGCGGCGGCGTCTCCGGGATCCGCGCAGGCGAGCGCGGGCAGGAGCAGGAGGAGGAGCGCGGTGCGTTTCATGGTCGGTTCCTTCCGGTTGGGTCCTAGAATCCTAGAAGCCTAGAAGCCTAGGCGCCGGGTCCCGGAGGGGCTGGCGGGGACGATGCTAGCAGGAAGGCCGCCGCCGTGTCAAGGAAAAGAAAAACACGGCTAACGCGGCGGGCTTATCGGAGGTCGAGCGCCTCGACCCGCATGGGCGGGAGGGCGAGGTCGCGCGAGGCGGCGGGCGCGCCGGCGTCGTCGAAGAGCGTGAGCGTGGTGCGCTGGGGGCTGGCGTGGAGGTTCGAGACGAAGGCGAGGCGCCGGCCGTCGGGCGCGCGGTGGACCTCGACGAGGACATTGCGGTTGGAAGATCGCGCGACGGGCCTGGCGCCGAGCCGCTCCAGGAACCGCTCGAGCATCGCGGCCTGCGAGAAGTCGCGGTAGCGGAACGTCGTTCCGAAGACGATCGCCTCGCCCGCGCCGGCCTTCTGCCGCCAGCCGACGACGCCGCGGGCGCGGGCAAGCGCGATCGCGTCCTGCGCGCCGGGCGGGGCGGCGTCCGCGACGAGCC
>JAFPUX010000553.1 GCA_017413145.1 Kiritimatiellia bacterium
AGGCGCGAAGCCGGGGACGGTCCACCCGGCGGCGGACGCGGAGAGCGCCGCGGCGCAGACGGCCGCGGAGACGGCGGTGCGGAGCGCGCGGCGCACGGCGCGGAATCCTAGTGCCGGTGGTTGCCGCCGGGGGGGGACTGCTGCGGCGGCGCGCCGGCGGGGGCGTCCTGCGTCGGCGACTTGTAGCGGAAGACGATGCGGCCCTTTTCGAGGTCGTAGGGGGACATTTCGAGCGTGACCTTGTCGCCCTGCGTGATCTTGATGAAGTTCTTCCTCATCTTGCCCGAAACGTGGGCGAGGACCTCGTGTCCGTTTTCGAGGCGGACCGTGTACATGGTGGCGGGCAGGACCTTGACCACGGTCCCGTCGATCTGGATGGCGTCGTCTTTCGGCATTGTGTTCGTCGTTGTTTTTCCGTTATTTCGCGCCGATGCGGCGCAGGTGCCGCTCGAGGCGGGTGAGAAGCTTGGAGAAGATCATCACGAGCACGAGGTAGATCGCCGCGACCGCCAGGAACGGGATGTACGCCTGGTAGGTCTGCGAGCGGATGATCGAGCCGCCGCGCGCGAGGTCGTCCAGGCCGATGAACGAGGCGATCGACGTGTCCTTGAGCATGACGATGAACTCGTTGCCGAGCGCGGGCAGGATGTTGCGGATCGCCTGCGGCAGCACGATCCGGCGCATGCCCTGGCCGTAGGAGAGGCCGAGCGAGCGCGCGGCCTCCATCTGGCCGTCGTCGATCGACACGATGCCCGCGCGGATGATCTCGGCGACGTAGGCGCCGGAGTTCACGCCGAAGGCGAGGATCGCGACGAGGACCTTGTTGTTGATCGACGAGAAGATGATGAAGTACGCGATCAGGAGCTGCACCGTCATCGGCGTGCCGCGGATGACCGTGATGTAGACCTTCGCGAAGGCGTTCAGGAAACGCATCCGGCCGTGCTTGTCGTGCGTCGAGCGGACGATCGCGACGAGGAAGCCGAGCACGGCGCCGAGGACGACGGCGCAGAGCGCCACGGTGAGCGTGTTGCGCAGGCCGTTCGTGATGTAGTGCCAGCGGGCCTTGTAGATCTGCTCGACGCGGACGGTGCCGTCCGCGTCGCGCACTTCGCGCGTGCCGAACGGGATCTTCTTGACGAAGCAGACGTAAAAGTTGTTCTCGAACGCGGCGAGCGGGCCGCGCACGATCGGGAGGGAGAGGCGGAGGCGGTCGCCGGGATCGTCGGAGCGGACGACGCGCAGCTCGACGTTTTCGAGGCGGGACGGGTTCGCGGCCGCCGTGAAAGACGCCTCGGACCGGCCGGCCGCGAAGGAAAGGAGGTTGGTGGAAAGGGAGAAGGAGCCGTCGTCGCCGTTGACGGCTTCGACCGAGTAGACGGCGGGCGCGGCGGCGTCCGCGCGGACGAGCCGGATTTCGACGGGCTCGCCGGAGAACAGGCCGAGCGGAAGGCGCGGCGGCTCGCCCGCGGAGCCGTCCGGGTTCGCGGGAAGGGAGAGGGAAGCCGCGCGGCGGACCTCGTACTCCCGCACGGAGAAAGAAAGCGTCGCGGAATCCTGCCCGGCCTCGAGCGGGAGCTTGGCGGTGAGCGGGATCTTGCGGCCCGGGACGTCGAGCGTGAGTTCGTAGACGACGCGTTCGTCGGCGTCGGAGCGGGTGCGGTCGCGCGCCCGCGATGCGGGCGCGTCGACCGAAACCGGGACGCGCGCCCCGTCGGCGTCTCCCTCCCCGCCGGGCGCGGGAACGGCGTCCTGCGCGCGGACCGGCGCGCCGCCCGCGAAGAGCAGGGCGGCGGCCAGGAGGGAGGAAAGGGCGGAAACGGGGCGGGCCGGTTTCATCGGATGCTACTTGGCGCAGCCGCAGGCGGCCTTGTCGCAGGCCTCGTCCTTGCAGTCGGAGCAGGCGCAGGCGGCCTTGGCCTCTTCGGCGGGCTTGGCCTCTTCGGCCGCGGCGGCGGCTTCGGCCTTGGCGGTCCACTCGTCCTTGATCTCGTCGAGCTTGCCGGAGGCGTCGAGCGCGTCGATCACCTTGTTGACCGCGGCGAGGAGTTCGGGCTGGCCCTTCTTGATCGCGACGGCGTATTCCTCGACGGTGAGCAGTTCGGAGATGTCGTAGTCGGGCTGGCCCTTGATGACGGCCTTGGCCGGGTCGATGTCGGCGATGACGACGTCGACCTTGCCGGCCTTCATCGCGGCGAACGCGCTGGCGGGCGAGTCGAACATCTCGGGCTCCTGGCCGAGCTTCTCGCGGACGTAGTCGGCGGAGGTGGTGCCGTTCTGGACGCCGACGCGCTTGCCCTTGGCCGCTTCGGGCTTCTCGGCGTCGAAGGGCTTGTCCTTGGCGAAGACGAAGACGATGCCGGTGCGCACGTAGGGATGCGAGAAGTCGACCATCATCTTGCGGTCCTCGGTGACCGTGATGCCCGCGGCGGCGAGCTCGGCCTTGCCGGCGATGAGGGACGGCAGGACGGAATCGAACTCGACGTCCTCGACGGCGAGCTCCTTGCCGAGCTCCTTGGCGACGGCCTTGCAGATTTCGACGTCGATGCCGACGACGTCGGTGCCCTGGCGGAATTCGTAGGGCGGGAAGGTCGCCTCGGTGATCATGCGGATCGTGCCTTCCTTGGCGGTGGAGATCCCGACGGCGCCCGCAACGGCTGCGACGGCGGCAC
>JAFPUX010000554.1 GCA_017413145.1 Kiritimatiellia bacterium
ATGTGCCGCGAGAGCCGGACGACGCGTGGGGGACGATGGCGCGGAAGCGCCATCGCCCCCGTGAATCCGCGAATGCCCGGTTGAACGGCCGGGCGGATTCTGCTAGAATCGCGGCCCATGTCCGACGCACCGGCCAGACCAGACGCGCCGCTTCCGGAGCCCGCCCGCAAGGGGACCCCGAAGGCGAAGGCGATGTCGCGCGCGGCCGCGCGGCACGCCGTTCCGTTCCTGCTCTGGATCGGCGCGATGCTCGCGGCGCGGCTCATGCACCTGACGCCCGGCTCCGGGACGGAGGAAACGCCGTCCCTGGACCTGCTCTCGGACGGCGCGCTCTACGCCGTCCAGACGGCCCTCGCGCTGGGCGCGCTCGCGCTCCTGCGCCCGTGGACCTACTACAAGGGGCTGTTCCGGGCCGGCCACGTCCTGCCGGCCGTCGCGGTCGGGGCGGGCGTGTTCGCGCTGTGGGCGCTGCCGGGGGCGGCCTTCTGGCAGGGACTCCTGCCGTGGGGCGCCGGACGGGACCTCGCGGAAGCCGCGGCCGAAGCGGAGGCGCGCTACGCCCCCGCCGCCACCGGGTGGCCGCTGTTCGCGGTCCACGTGCTCGGTTCCGGCGTCGCGATCGCCGTCGCCGAGGAGTTTTTCTGGCGCGGCTACCTGCTGCGCGCGGCCCGGACGCCCGATTTCCTGGACATTCCGGTCGGTTCCTTCCACGCGCTTTCGTTTTTGGCCGTGACGGCGGTCTTCGCCGCCGAACACGGTTCGCTCGCCGTCCCCGGCTTCCTCGCCGGCCTGGCCTACGGCCTTCTCTTTCTCCGGACCCGCGACATCTGGGCGGCCTGCATCGCGCATGCGTCGACCAACTTGGCGCTCGGGTTCTACGTCCTGGCGACGGGACACTGGGAGTTCTGGTGAAATTCGCGCAAACCGTCCGGTCCGATCCTTCGTGGGCGTCGTTTCTCGCGTTCGCGTTCTGTGCGGGCGTTTCGATGCCGGCGGCGCGCGCCGCGCTGGCGGCGTGCCTTCTTCTCACGCTCTTCGACCGCGCCCGGCGGCGCATGATGCGCTTCACGGCGCCGACGGCGGGGTGGCTCCTCTATTTCGCGCTGGCGCTCGCGGTGTCGGCCGCGCTGGCCGCGACGAACTGGGATCCGCTGGTCCAGCCGGGACGGGGACTGCAGAAACTCGACAAGCTCCTCTGGTTCTTCGCGGTTCCGCTGGCCGTCGTGCAGGTCGATTCTCGGCTGCGGCTGCTCGCCGTGCTGCGGGCGTTCGTGCTGGGCGCGGCCGTCACCGCGCTGTGCGTCGTCGTCCTGCATCCGGCGATGGCGTGGTTCCAGATTTCGTTTCCGACGTCCTACCAGATGGTGGCGCGGGACCTCGACCCGGCGTCGTCGCCGGTCACGGGGTTCCAGGCGTTCCTCTACCGGTCGGTCGAATCGCTCGGGCTGCTCGACGCCGTCGTCCGCTGGATCGAACTGCCTTGGCGGGCGCAGACCTACGCGCAGGCGGTCGTGAAGCTCGGTTCGATGCAGGACGCGCAGCGGCTCATGGTCGCGCTTCCGGCGGCGTCCTGCCTCGCCGCCGAATCGTTCCGGTCGCGGTCGAAGCGGTCGTCGTCGCTGTTCCTGCTCGCGCTCGTGGCGGCGGGGCTGCTGCTCGCGTTCAAGCGCGGACCGGTCCTCGCCGGGTTCGCGGTCTGTTTCCTGCTCCTTCTTTCGCGCCTGCGCTGGTGGAAGGCGCTGCTCGTGCTGCTCGCGTTCGCCGCCGCGGCCGTCGCGATGCCGCACGTCCGGGGGCGCTTCGCGGAGCTGCCGGAAGAGTTCCGCCTGGCCAAGGGCGGCCGCGCGCTGATGTGGTGCCGGATCGTTCCCGAGCTGCACCGGGAGCACCCGTGGGGCGTCGGTTTCCGTTCGCTCACGAGCGCGAAGATGCGGGAGGCCGAGCGCCGCGCGGCGGTGGAAGGCGAAATCGCGGAAGCCGAAGAGGCCGTCGCCCGGTTCCGGGCGGACCGCCCTCCGCGCGGGTCGCGCGAAGCGCGCCGGTTCGAGGCGGAAAAGCAGCGTCTCTGGCGGCTGCTGCACTGGCGGGACCTCGACGCCAAGACGCAGGCGCTGGCGCGGACGCGGCCCGAGCCGGGGACGCCGGAAGCGGACGACCTCCGCCGCGCCCGCAAGGACCTGGCGCGGTGGGAAGCGGCCGGCCTCACGCGCGTCCGCCTCGAAATGGACCGCAACCACGTCCACTCGACGCCGCTGCAGGCGTTCGTCGACTTCGGCTGGGCGGGAGTCGCGGCGTGGGCGCTCTGGATGTTCCTCGCGTTGCGCGCGACGGCCGCGCTCGCGCGACGCTCGCGCCGGCCGGCCGAGGGGTCGTCCGCGCCCGAGACGCTCTGTTTCGCCGCGCCGCTCGCGATGCTCGGGGCGCTCGTCCTGTTCTCTTTCGTCGAGTACAACCTCGCGGACGCCGCCGTCGTCCTGCTCTACGGTCTCGCCATGGGTCTGACCGGCCCCTCGCTCCTGCGTTCCGAATGACATGCAAATCCTCGGTTGGATTTTCGCCGCGTTCGCGGTCCTGCTCCTTTTCAGCCTGACGATCCTCGTCCACGAGGGCGGGCACTTCCTGGCCGCGCGCTGGCTCGGCCTGGAGGCGGACGTCTTCGCGCTCGGCTTCGGTCCCGCGCTCTGGAAGCGGAAGATCGGCAAGACGGAATACCGCGTCAACGCGATTCCCTTCGGCGGCTACGTGTCGCTGCCGCAGCTGGACCCTTCCGGCATGGCGGCGATCCAGTCGGGCGGGGACGTGAAGAACGCCGCCGCCGCGGACCGGCCCGTCCCGCCGGCCACCTGGTGGAAGCGCGTGATCGTGTCCGTCGCAGGTCCGTTCGGCAACTGCGTCTTCGCCGTCCTGCTCGCGCTGGGCGTCTGGGCGTTGCCCCCCATCGTCCCGGAGGAACTCGACTTCGGCGGCGCGGTGGTCGGCGAGGTCCTCGCGGAGAAGCTCCCCGACGGCACGGAGCGCGAGGCCCCGGCGGAGTTCCGTCCCGGCGACCAGATCCTTTCGGTTGGCGGCAAGCCGGTGACGACCTGGCTCGGCTACCAGCACGAGGCGCACCTGCTCTCCGTCGGAGACCGCGTCGAGGTCGCCGTGTCGAACGTCTTCGACGGCGCGACCGCGACGATCGACGCGCCCGTCGTCCCGGACCGCCGCGGCTACCTGCACGTCCCGGGGCTCGTCCCGGCCGCCACGTGCGCGATCGAAGCCGTCCGCCCCGGCTCGCCCGCCGAACGCGCCGGGCTGCTCGCGGGCGACGTGATCCGCTCCGTGGACGGCCGCCGCATCGTGTCGAACCGCGGCTTCGTCGACGCGGTCGCGTCGTCCGGCGGGCGCCCGCTCCAGATCGAGTTCCGCCGCGACGGGGAAATCCTGACGCGGACGTTCTCGGCCGAGCCCGGCGAGCCCGGGGAAGGGGAGAAGCCCCGCTACATGGTCGGCATCGTCATCGAGCCCCGCTTCCTCTCGGTCCGCCCGTGGGAGGAATTCCGCCGTCCGCTGGACCAGCTCCGCGGCGACGCCAGCGCGATCAAGCGCGTGTTCGAGCCGCTCTTCCGCAAGCGCCGCCCCGGCGAGCTCAAGAAGCTCGGCGGCGCGCTCGGCGGGCCCGTGGCGATCGTCGTGTCGATCTGGTATTCCGTTCTCGGCAGCCTCGCCGGCGCGATGGCGTTCATCCGCTACCTCAACGTGAACCTCGCGATCCTGAACCTGCTGCCGATCCCGGTGCTCGACGGCGGGCACGTCGTCTTCGCCCTGTTCCGCGGCCTGACGGGCCGCGAGCTGCCGCCGCGCGTCCTCAACGGCCTCGTGAACCTTTTCATGGGACTGCTGCTCGCCGCCTTCGCGTGGTTCTGCCTCCACGACGTCTGGCAGCTGTTCCTCCGCGGCCGCTAGCCGTTCCGCGGCCGCGTCCCGCCGCGGTTTGCGCTGGACAGGCGCGCGCGGGGTGTGGTAGAGTCCGGGGCATGGACGGAAACCGCCAGGACGCCGCGTCGCGGGACCTGCTCGCTCTGGAGCGGGAGCGCCTCAAGCTGGAGGGCGAGAAGCTCGCGCTCGAACGCGAACGGCTCGCCGCCCGGGAGGAGGAGCTCGCCGCGCTGCAGGAGACGCTCGGTCCGACCGGGGAGCGCGAGGCGCAGTTCGGGTTGCGCGGGCTCGCGGTCGCGGCGGCGGCGGGCGTCCTGCTCGGCGCGCTCGTCGGCTTCGCCGCCGGCTGGGACGCCGGGCTTTCGAGCTCGCCCGCGCCGCGGCGCGTGGTCGTGGG
>JAFPUX010000068.1 GCA_017413145.1 Kiritimatiellia bacterium
ACTTCTACTTCACCGAGGGCGCCTCGCCGCTGCCGAAGACCGTCCGCCGCAAGAGCGCGGAGGAGGTGGAGGACGCGGGCGAGACGGCCAGGTACCTCTGGTACCACCACGCCCCGAACGCCGCCACGGTCCTCATCCTGAGGTAGCGCGCCCTTCCCGCGAGAAACCGAACCATGATCGACATCGCAGCCCACGGCGCCGTCGGCGACGGCGCGACCGACCGCACGGACGCCATCCAGGCCGCGCTGGGCGCCGCTACCGCAGGAGCGTGAGCGGGCCGAGGAGTCCTTCGGGAATGGGCAAGGCGGTCGATGCCGCTTGGACAATTTCAGAACTCGAGTTTCACGACGGCGGCGCCGAAGGCGGCGACGTCGCCCCACGGGCCGTCCTCGAAGACGGGGCCGCTCCACATGCGGAAGGGCAGCTCGCGCCCGGTCCTCAGGTCGGTGGCGCGGCGCGGCTCGCGGCCCATCGTGTCGAGCAGGGCGCGGCCATTCGAGGGCGCCTCGGTGAAGATCGCGTAGAAGACGGACGGGTCGTCGAGCCGGTTCGTGACGGCATGGAACGAGAGGTTGCCGTTCGCGTTGGTCCAGCCGGAGCGGACGAACGTGCCGGCGGGGCCGCGCGTGCCGTAAACCGCCTCGCCCGCCCATGCGAGGAAGTCGCGGACCGCGCCGAGCATCGGGCGGATGCGGGGCGGGACGGTGCCGTCGAGCCGCGGGCCGATGCCGGGATGGAAGTTCCACAGCCCGCGACGGCCGAGCGAGCAGACCATCTGGCGCAGCAGGAAGAAGCGGTCGTCGCCGTAGCCGGGCTGGAACGGCTCGTCCTCGCCGTGGAACCACCAGTCGTTCGGCGTGGGGACGTCCTCGTTGAAGTCCGTGCGCGGCAGCGTGCATCCCCAGCAGCGCCTCGCCGTAGCGCGCCGGGTCGCGGGCGACCTCCTCGGGGACGTTCGGCCCGGTCTGCGGGTTGTCCCAGTTGTTGCAGTCGCACGGCAGGTAGAGCATCGGCATCACGCCGGCGGCCCGGCACGCCTCCAGGAACGCGCCGACGTAGTCCTTGCGCGTGCTGTGCAGGAACTCGGGCCGCTCGCTCGGGTAGAGGACGACCTGGCCGCCGCACGTGTGGCACGTCGTGAGGGTCGCGTAGCGCGCGCCGGCTTCCTTCGCGGCGGCGGCGAGGTTGCGCGCCACGGTCCTCGGATCGGGGGTCGCCGCGTCGAACGCCTCGGGCGTGGGGAACGCGAGCGGCTCCGGCTTCCAGCGCGATGTGGCGTTGCCGCCGCCGGTGAAGAGCCCGTAGTGGTAGAAGAGACCGAAGCGGCCCGGCAGGTACCAGTCCGAAAGACGGTCGAGGCGAGCCGCGTTCGCGGCGGAGAGGCGAGGGGGGGAGGCGGTGTGTTCCATTTGTGAAATCCTATCCGAGACGGCCGGACGTTGTCAAAGCGGCAGTCAATCCGGTTCGCTCCGGCCAAGGCGGACGCGGGCCCACACGGACGGCCCGCGCCGCCCGGACCCCGCCCCGTCCGGGATTGCGGAAGTCACCGCACCGAATCAGGTGCGTTTACTTCGGCAAACCACGCCGGTTCTACTGTCGTTATGCATGTTAGTTATTCGTTGACAAATGATGGTGTTTTCGGGTAGGATGCCCTCCACCGCTACACCTGTCCCATGACAACCGTCCCCTACGCCTTCGACGACGCCGCGCGCGCGATCCGGATACTTGATCCAGACTTGCCGGCGCCGTGGATCAACTACCTCTCCAACGGCCGCCTCTCCGCGTTCGTTTCGCAGTGCGCGGGAGGCCCCTTGTGGTGGAAGACGCCGATCAGCTATCGCATCACGCGCTACCGCTCCTGGACGAGCCCCGATGACGGCCCGGGCTTCTGGACCTACGTCCGCAACGCCGACGGGACGGTCTGGTCGCCGTCCTTCCGCCCCTGCCGCACGCCGCTCGACGACTGGGAGGCGCGCCACGAGCCGGGCTTCTCGCGCTTTCGCGGGCGCAAGGGCGGACTCGAGGCGGAGCAGACGCTCTTCGTGGCGCACGACGCCGACGCGCTCGTCTGGGAGGTGCGCGTCGCGAACCGCGGCGCGGCGGCGGCGGAGACGGACGTCTTCGCCTACGCCGACTTCTCGCTCTTCGGCTACGAGGCCGAGGCGACCTGGGGCTACTACGTCCGGCACCAGTTGCGCTCGTTCTTCGACGAGGCCGCGCGGGCGGTCGTCTACCACTTCCACAGCGACGGCCAGCCGAACCCGGCCGAGGCGCCGCTCGCGTGGCTCGCCGCCGACGCGCCCCTCGCCTCGTGGGGCGGCGACCGCCAGGCGTTCCTCGGCCCCGGCGGCGACGAGCGCCGCCCGGACGGCGTCGC
>JAFPUX010000555.1 GCA_017413145.1 Kiritimatiellia bacterium
CGCCGCCACCGCCGCCGCGGCGGACCGCGACCGCGTGTCCGTCTCGGTCGACGTCGACGCCGTCGGCGCGCTCTAGCCGCGCCGGCCGCCTCGCGCGCGGGCGCGAGGGCGCAAAATACCGCTTGCCCCGCGCGGGCGTTTTGCCTATAATCGCGCGCCTTTCGCACGACCGAGGGACATCCGCATGGCCTGGTTCACCAAAAAAGAAGAAGCGCCGCAAGAGCTGCTGCCGGACATCTGGCACGTCTGCTCCAAGTGCGGCGCGCACATCTTCAAGGATTCCTGGGAGAACGACCTCAAGGTGTGCCCCAAGTGCGGCCACCACGACCGCCTCTCCGCCCGCGAGCGCATCGCGCTGCTGGTCGACCCCGGCACGTTCCGCGAATACGGCCAGGAGGTCGTCCCCACCGACCACCTCGGCTTCTCCGACGCCAAGGGCCCCTACGCGGCCAAGGCCGCCGGCGCGGTGAAGAAGCTCGGCATCAGCGAGGCCGTCGTGACCGGCTCGGGCGACGTCGAGGGCATCCGCGTCGTCTTCGCCGTCATGGACTTCGCCTTCCTCGGCGGCTCGCTTTCCTCCGGCGCCGGCGAGAAGATCGACCGCGCGATCCAGCACGCGATCGACTTCAACCGGACGTTCGTCATGATCTCCGCTTCCGGCGGCGCGCGCATGCACGAGGGCATCCTCTCGCTCATGCAGATGGCCAAGACCTGCGCGTCGCTGAACCGCCTCCAGGAGGCGGGCCTGCCCTACATCTCCATCCTCACGGACCCGACCACGGGCGGCGTTTCGGCGTCCTACGCCCTCATCGGCGACGTCAACATCGCCGAACCCGGCGCCCTGATCGGCTTCGCCGGCCGCCGCGTGATCGAGACGACGATCAAGCAGAAGCTGCCGGACGACTTCCAGACCGCCGAATACCTGCGCGACCACGGTTTCGTGGACGCGATCGTCCCGCGCAAGGACATGCGGCACTACCTGGCGACGCTGCTCGCCTACCGCCAGAAGTAAGGAGGGAAGCGCCATGTCCGAAACCGCCAAGAAAGCCAAGGCCCCCGCCCCGTCCGCGTGGGACATCGTGCAGCTCGCCCGCGACCCCGGCCGCCCCACCGCGCGCCAGTACGCCGAGGGGATGTGCGACGAGTTCCTCGAGCTGCACGGCGACCGCCTGTGCGCGGACGACCCCGCCGTCCTCGGCGGCCTCGGCCGCATCGGCAAGACGCGCTTCGTGCTCGTCGGCCACCAGAAGGGCTCCACGACCGAAGAACGCATCGCGTGCCGCTTCGGCATGGCGAGCCCCGACGGCTTCCGCAAGGCCGACCGCCTGATGCAGCTCGCCGAAAAGTGGGGCCTGCCGGTCGTCACGCTCGTCGACACCGCCGGCGCCTACCCCGGCCTCGAAGCCGAGCAGCGCGGCCAGGGCGAGGCCATCGGCCGCAGCCTGCTCGTCATGGCCGGCCTGCAGACGCCGATCCTCTCGATCGTGACCGGCGAAGGCGGCTCGGGCGGCGCGCTCGGCATCGCCGTCGGCGACCGCGTCCTCATGCTCGAACACGCGATCTACTCCGTCATCTCCCCCGAAGGCTGCGCCTCCATCCTGTGGCGCGACGGCGCGAAGGCCCCCGAGGCCGCCGCCGCGCTGCGCCTCACCGCGAAGGACCTCGTCGCGCTCAAGGTCGCGGACGGCATCGTCCCCGAGCCCCCGGGCGGCGCCGGCCGGGACCCCGCCACGGCGGTCGCGCTCGTCCGCAAGGCCGTCGTCGAAAACCTCCGCGCCCTCGCCGGCGAACCCGGCGGCATCCGCCTCGTCGAAAAGCGCTACCGCAAATTCCAGGCGATGGGCCGCTTCGACCCCCGCAAGGCCGTCCGCGTCTAGACGGTTCCAGGTTCGCAGGTTCCAAGTTCCACCCGTTCAACCCCATCCCCATGAAACTCCGCGCGCTCTCCATCGTTCTGCTCGCCGCGGCCGCGTCGTTCGCGTCCGCCAAGAAGGACGTCCCCGGAGCGCCCGCCGTCAAGGGCGCCGTCGCCGGCCGCTGGACGCAGGACTACGACGCGGCCGTCGCCCTGTCCAAGGAGCAGGGGCTCCCGTTGATGCTGAAGTTCACCGGCAGCGACTGGTGCGGCTGGTGCAAGCTCATGGAAGGCGTCGTCTTCGCCACGTCCGAGTTCGAAAAATGGGCGGACGGGCGCGTCGTTCTCGTCACGCTCGACTTCCCCCGCTCCTCCGACGGAGTCCCCAGGGAATACAGGGAGCGCAACAACCGTCTCGCCGCCGAGCACGGCATCCGCGGCTATCCGACCTACGTGGTCAAGGATTCCGAGGGCAAGGAGCTCGGCCGCCTCGGCGCCTCCCGCGACGCGTCGGTCGACAAGTTCACGCACGACTTCGAAGCCCTGGTCGGGACGATGCCCGAGAAGAAGGCCGCGGCGCCGGCCGCGGCCGCCGCGACCGAAGACGAAATGGAACAATGGATCCGTTCCCATCTTTCGCTCTCCCAACAGAAGGCCTTCCGCGAAAAGCTGTCCGACTCCGAGCGCGCCGAGTTCCCCTCGCTCGCGTTCGCCGGGCGGGACCTCGACGCCGCGCTCGAACGCCTCGCCCAGGAGCGCCGGAAGTTCGTGGACGACGTCCAGAAGGAGCTCTCGGAGCTCTCCCCGGCCGACCCGGACGCCGCGAAGGCGCGCAAGGAGAAGGCCCTCGCCGAACTCAAAGAACTGGATGCCGCCCAGGCCGTCCGCACGGCCGAAATCAAGGCGGAACGCGAACGCAAGAGAGCACGCCTGCAGGAGCTCCTCCGCAAGCTCAACTGATTTCCGCGCAGCCGGAACCCGAAACCCGCGAACCGACATGAAAAAGGCCAAGAAAATCTCCGCCCCGAACCCGCAGCGCGTCGCCCCGATCGACGACGCGGTCCTGCTCGGCAACCGCATCCCGCTGCGCATCACGGACACGACGCTCCGCGACGCGCCGCAGTCCCTCTGGGCCACGCGCATCCGCACCAAGGACATCCTCGAGATCATCGACGCGATCGACGCCGCCGGCTACTACTCGCTGGAGTGCTGGGGCGGCGCGACGTTCGACGTGTGCCTGCGTTTCCTGCGCGAGAACCCCTGGGAGCGCCTGCGCGAAATCAAGGCGCACGCGAAGAACACCCCGCTGCAGATGCTGGTCCGCGGCCAGAACGTCCTGGGCTACCACAACTACCCGGACGACGTGCTGGAGCGCTTCGTCGCCCTCGCGGCCAGCAACGGCATCGACATCTTCCGCACGTTCGACGCGCTGAACGACAACCGCAACATCGAGCGCTCGGTCAAGTTCATCAAGAAGTACGGAGCCCACGCGCAGGGGTGCATCGCCTACACCGTCTCGCCCGTCCACACGATCGAGGAGTTCGTCCGCATCGCGAAGGAGCAGGAGCAGATGGGCGTCGACTCGATCTGCATCAAGGACATGGCCGGCATCCTCGCGCCGCTCGAGGCGCGCCGCCTCGTCGCCGCGCTCTGCAAGGAGATCACGATCCCGATCCAGGTCCACTCCCACGCCACGAGCGGCATGGCCACGGCGACCTACCTCGCCGCCGCCCTCGCCGGCGCGGGCGCGGTCGACTGCGCCGTCTCCTCCATGGCCGGCTTCTCGTCGCAGCCCCCGGTCGAGACGATCGCCGCCATTTTCGCCGACAGCGGCGTCGCGCCCGAGCTCGACATGGACAAGGTCGCCGAGATCAACCGCTACTTCAAGGGCCTGCGCCCGATGCGCGAACCCGCGCACCGGATGCACGACATCATCGACCCGGGCATCCTGCGGCACAAGATCCCCGGCGGCATGATTTCGAACCTGCGCTCGCAGCTCTCGCAGCAGGGCGCGCTCGACCGCATCGGCGAGGTGATGGAGGAGGTGCCGCGCGTCCGCGCCGACCTCGGCTACCCCCCGCTCGTCACGCCGACGTCGCAGATCGTCGGCGTGCAGTCCGTCCTCAACGTCCTCGCCGGCAAGCGCTACGAGATGGTCGCCGAGGAGACGAAGAACTACGTCAAGGGCCTCTACGGCCGCGCCCCCGGGCCGATCGACCCGAAGCTCGCGAAGAAGATCCTCGGCAAGGACAGGCCCGTCACCGGCCGCCCCGCCGACCTCCTGCCGCCCATGCTCCCGCACGCGGTGGACGCCGTGGACCCCTCGCTCATCAAGGCCGAGGAGGACATCCTCTCCTACTGCCTCTTCCCCGAGCCCGCGCTCTCCTACTTCCAGTGGCGCGCCACGCCGCCCGCCACGCGCCCGCCGATCCCGGCCGACGAGGAGGAGAAGAAGCGCAAGGTCGATGCCGCGCCGATCGCGTTGCCGGCCCAGCCGCTCATGGCCCCCGCGGACTACCCCGCGCTGGAAGGCCTGCTCGCGACGGTGAAGAACCTCGGCATCAACGAACTGGTGATCCGCCGCGGCGACGTGAACGTCTCGCTCGCCAACGGCGCCGCCGCCCCCGCGGCCGCCCACGTCGCGCCCCCCGCC
>JAFPUX010000556.1 GCA_017413145.1 Kiritimatiellia bacterium
CACCGCGCACCCGGCGAAGTTCCCGGACGCCATCGGCCGCGCGACGGGCGACGCCTCGCTCGCCACCGCGCCGCAGATCGAGGCGCTCAAGGGCGCGTCGACGCGCAAGTTCCCGCTCCCGAACGACATCCGTGCCGTCGCGGACTTCGTCGCCGCCCGCACCTGAGCCGCCTTCCGCCGTGCCGAAACGCCGCCACACGCTGACCGACTCGCCGGCCGCGAGCCTCTTCCCGCAGATGCGGGAGGAGCTGGAGCGCACCGGCCGCATCCGGCGGCGGCGCGTGGACGCGGACCTGCCGTCGGACTCGCCGGGCAAGCTCTACACGTACGTGTCCGCCGGCCGCGTCGAGCTGCCGGGCGAAACGGGCAACCGGCGCCGCTTCGTGGCGCGCAGCCCGCGGCTCGCCATCGCGCTCGCCGCGGCGCTTGTCCTCGTCTGGTTCCTCCACCGGTAGCCGGTCCCTTTCGGGCGGGCGCCCGAACGACGAAAAAAAACGCTGGACAACTACCGGCGTTTCCGGTAGGATGTCGCACATCTTACGCCAACTCCCCCAACGAAGCCGACGCAATCACAGCAGCCGACTCCCTTTCCCTTTTTCCGCTCCCGCACGTACGTGCGTTAGCCAGTTTCGCGCGCAACGGACGTGCGACCCCGACCGACCGACCGATCCGATTCCATCCATCCAACCCGCGAAAGACACCGACATGAAACGCCTCTTTTCGCCGTTGCTTCTCGCCGCCCGCGGCATGGGCGGCGTCCGCGCGACGACGCTTTCCGAGGTGCCGGCCTCGACGCCCGCGCCGGTCATCACGGCGATGGAGGTCGCGGACGGCCAGGCCGCGTTTCTGGTTGCCGACACCGTTTCCTATCTGACGTACACGGTCGAGTCCAGCGAGGACCTCGCCGGATTCTCCAAGGACAAATACGCCGACAAGGTCGACGGCGACGCCTCGGCCGAGATCGTTCTCGCGACCGACGCGCCCGGCGAAACCCGGTTCTTCCGGATCACGAGAGCCGAATAGGGGAGGGGAGACCAGACGATGAAACGCATTTCCACCCTCTTCGCCGCGGCGCTCTGCCTCGCCGCCCTCGCCCCCGCGAAGGCCGACTACCTCAGCATGGACATGTTCGGCCATTCGATCAAGCTGATGGTGGACGGCTACACCGGCACCGAGACGCTCACGAACTTCCCGGTGCTGGTGCGCCTCGCAGAATACGACGAAACCGCCGGGACCGGCATCGAGGGCTTCCGGTATTCCGACCTCACGAACAACAAGGGCAAGGACATCGCCTTCTTCGACGAGCTCGGCAACCACCTCGCGTCCGAGATCCAGACGAACGACTGGACGACCAGCGGCGAATCGCTCGTCTGGGTCAGCCTTCCGCGGATGCAGCAGGGAACCAAGTTCTACCTGTGTTACAACACGGAGGCGTCGGGCGTGTGGGTCACGAACCAGAACCCCTGGACTGACTATGTCGGCGTCTGGCACCTGGATGAGTCGGGCGGTGAGAACAAGCCGGTTTTCGATTCGACCACCAACCGGCTCCACGGCGTGAACCGTTCGACATCCGGGAGCGTTGTTTCAAGCGGCGCAATCGGCAAAGCCCGCAAGATCGCCAATAGCAACGCCCACGACCCGGGCATCATTGTCGACACCCTGTCCGACCCCGTGAAACAGGCCGCCGCCGATTCGCTCGGCACGGATTTCCATGCCTCCTTTTGGATGAGTCCGCAGGGGAATAACACCACCAATCGAAAATGGTCCAATCTGCTTGGTCGGCGCAAAGGCGACAAAGGCCAATCCTGGGGTGTCTCCATTGACGACGATGCAAAAGGGTTGCGCCTTTATGCCGACGGGACGCAGACAGCCAAGAACGACCAGCAGAGGTTCGTTTCCACGTACCGTGATACGGGTCATGGTCTCACCACCACGGCGGTCCCCCCCACGATCTCCAACCAATTCCCATTCCTTGATACTCAGGGTGGGTGGTATAAAATCGATGTCCTCTGGAAATACACGACGGCGGAAAACAACGCTTGCTATGAGGTTTATTCAAACGGCGTTCTGGCCGCCGCCGGCGTGCTGATCGGCCCCGTCTCGAATGTTCCCGCCAATATCGGCATCGGTTGTTCTACGCAGGATGCGTATGGCTCTTCCCCCGCGGAGAAGAAAGGGCGTCGTTTCTACGGCGACATGGACGAGGTTCGTCTGCGTCCCGGCATCGTGAGCGCCGATTGGATCAAGGCCGACTTTGACACGGTGAACAACAAGAGCTTCGTCACGCTGGCGCCGCCCGAAGTGCTGGAAGTGGCCTGGGCGGAGGAGTCCGGTCGGTCGGGCGTCACGAACGTCGCCTGGAACGCGGCCGCCGTGGGCGGCATCGTCACGGGTCTTGGCCCGGGCGCGACCGAAGCCACGATCGAAGGCAAGTTCTGGGCGGACGGCGAGAACGAGCCCGCCACCTGGACGGTTCTCGCGGACGGGCTCGTTGGGCTTGACGCGTTCGAAGCCGTCGTTTCCTGCGCGGAGAACACGACCTACCACTACAAGCTCCGTGCGGTCGACGACGCCAGCGGCGAGACGGATCCGGTCACGGGCACGTTCGCGACGCCGCTCGGGCTCGCCGTCACGTGGGCGGAGGTGCCGGGCCGGGTCGGCGTGACGAACGTGCTCGGCCACGGTGTCGTCATTGGCGGCTCGATCGGCTGCCTGGGCGACTCCGCGACGGTCTCCGTCGAGGGCAAGTTCTGGGAGAACGGCGGGGAGGAGCCGTCGGCGTGGACGTCGGTCGTCGGCCCGCTGGCGCAGGCGAGCGATTTCTCCGTGTTGGTTTCGAACCTTGTGGTCGACACGCTCTACCGCTACAAGCTCCGCGTCGCCGGCAGCAACGGGAACGCGACGGAACCCGTTTCCGGCACCTTTACGACCAGCCATGGCCTGACGGTTTCGTGGGCGGGTTCCGCCGAGCAGCCCGGCGTCACGAACGTCGCTTGGAACGCGGCCGTCGTCGGCGGCATCGTCGAAGCGCTCGGCGATGTGGCGTCCTGCACCATCGAAGGCAAGTTCTGGGCGGGCGAGACCGAGCCGGCGGAATGGTCTTCGCTGAGCGCGGGCCGCGGCGAGGGCGCCTTCTCGATCCAGATTCCGAACCTCTCGGAGAACACCACCTACCACTACAAGCTCCGCGCGACGGAAACCGACGGCTCCGAAACGCCCGTGGCCTCCGGCTCGTTCACGACGCCGGTTGGCCTGGCGGTCTCCTGGGCCGACGATGTCTCCGGGCGGCCGGGCGTGACGGCCGTCGGGGTCTTCTCCGCCACCGTCGGCGGTTCGGTCGAGTGCCTCGGCGACTCCGCGACCTGCACCGTCGAAGGCAAGTTCTGGTCGGGCGAAACCGAACCGGAGACCTGGACGCCGGTCGGGACCGCGCTTTCGCAGACCGGCGCCTTCACCGCGACGGTGTCCGGTCTGGCGGGCGGGACGGCCTACAGCTACAAGCTCCGCCTGGCCGGGAGCAACGGCGCGGCGACGGCGCCCGTCTCCGGCACGTTCACGACGGTTCCGTCGCTCACGGTCGCGTGGTCGACGGCGACATCCTCCGCGGGTATCGCGAGCCTCGGCTACGGCTTCGTCGCCGTGGGCGGCCAGGTCACCGCGCTTGGCGAGGCGACCTCCTGCGCCGTCCAGGCCAAGATATGGGTCGCGGGCGGGACCGAACCGGAGTGGACGACGCTCAAGGAGAGCCTGGGCCTGAACGGAACCTTCTCGGTCAACGTCCCGGGCCTCGAGGCGGGGACGACCTACCGCTACGAGCTGCGCGCCGTCGGGAACGACGGCGAAGTGACGAGTCTCGTTTCCAGCTCGTTCACGACGCCGGGCGAATCCGGCGAGGAGCTCGGTTCGGACTACACGGAGTTCTTCGACGACGGCACAAACGCCGTCTGGATCGCGAAGGGCTTCGAGCGCTACCTTCCGTTCACCGTGACGGGCTACACGGGGACCGAGACGCTTACGAACTTCCCTGTGCTGGTCGAAGTGCGCGGCAAGGATACGAACGGCTTCTCCTACGACGACTTCTACCACTACGACGGGGCGGACATCGTCTTCGTGGACGAGAAGGGCCACATCATCCCGCACGAGATCGACACGTGGAACAAGGGCGGCATGTCGCTCTTCTGGGTGCGCCTGCCCGAGATGGTCAACGGGACGACGTTCACGATGTGCTACCGCAGCCCGCTGCTGGAGACGCCGCCGGACCCGGGCAACGTCTTCGAGAAATACGTCGGCGTCTGGCACATGAGCGAGAAGGGCGACGGCGTCGTCAACCTCAAGGATTCGACGGTCAACGACTTCGAGACCGAAACGCACGCGCAGTCGCTGTACAACAACAACGGGCGCATCGGCGGCGCCCGCCAGGTGGCGCAGAACCCGGGCTCCGCGGCATCCTACGGCCGGATCATCGCCTTCGACCACGACGACATCCTGCGCACGGGGGTCGGCAACGTGTTCACCTACTCCGGCTGGTACAAGCTGCTGGAACAGCCTCCGAAGTGGGCCTATCTCGTCAGCCGCAAGAGCGAGGACGCGGACCGCGGCTGGGGCGTCCAGTATCAGGAGACCGGCACCGCGCAGCTGCGCGTCTGGTCCGGGTCGAGGTCGAAGAGCGGATTCAACGGACAGACCTTCAGTTTCTCGAACACCGGCACGGACTGGCATTACTGGACCTTCGTCTTCGACGGAAACGGCCCCTTCGGTCCCGGCACCAACGGCCTCTTCTACGCCTACCTGGACGGCGAGATCGTGAAGTCCGTCGCCAACGGGCTTCCGCTGAAATTCGACATTGCGAACGACGAGACGGCCGACTACGACAACCTGTGCGTGGTCGGCCAGCAGAACGGCACCGGCGCCTTCAAGGGTCTCGTCGACGAGGCCCGTTATTCGAAGGGGATCCGTTCCGCCGACTGGATCAAGGCCGAGTACCTCTCGACTATGCAGGCGCAGTGGTGGAATACGGACAAGCGGTTCGTCACCAAGGGCACGGTGAGCCGCGGCGAGGATTCGCTCGTGCCGGTCGTCGTGTGGGAGCGAGGGGACGGTCTGCCCGACACGATCCTCGACGTGAGCTACGCCTACGTGCAGTTCGCCGGCACCGTGACCTACTGCGGCTCGGGGGCGGAGGACTGCCGCATCGAATACCAGCTCTGGGCGGACGGCGAGGAGCAGCCGGAGGACTGGACGACGCTTCTGGACGGGGCGACAGCCGGGACGGCCTTCTCGATCCCCGTGACGGGCCTCAAGCAGGACATGCTCTACAACTTCCGCATCCGCGCGGTCGCCGAGGTCGACGGGCAGGAGCGGCAGAACCACGAGCACGCCGGCCAGTTCCGCACGAACGGCAACCTGGACCTGGGGAACGTCGACGGCGAGCTGCTGCGCGTCGGCGACAAGTTCGTGCACCGCTACCGCGCGGGCTCCTGGACCTTCACGACGCCGGACTACGTGACGAACATCGAGATCATGGTCGTCGGCGGCGGCGGCGCCGGCGGCTCCAAGGTCGGCGGCGGCGGCG
>JAFPUX010000557.1 GCA_017413145.1 Kiritimatiellia bacterium
CTCGCGCGACGGCGGTTCGCGGCGCGACGCGCGGTGCGCGACGCGCATCGCCTTTTGCGCGCGTTCCGCGGCCGCGATCCCGCGGCGCCGTGCGGCGAGCGCGCGTTGGACCGCCGGCCCGAGCAGCCCGCACAGGAACCCGACGCCGAGCAGTCCGGCCATGAAGAGCGGCGCGGCGTACCAGAGGGCCGCGAACGGCGCCACCGTCATCGCGAGGTTTCGGTTGGCCTTTCGTGCGTTCGGGCCATACGAGAACCGCTCGACCGGCGCACGGCAGTAGCGCGGGCTCGCGAACGCCGGTGCGTACCGGTAGCGCCGCGCATGCCGGCCGTGGCCGGCTCTGCGCTGGCCGATGGAATTTTGGAGTCCGTAGGGCATGGCGGGACATATTACCAAAAATCGCCATAAATTTCAACAATTAACCAGATGAGAATTCGGTGGATCGGAGCGGGGCGGGGCGCGGCCGGCGTCGAATGGATACGTTTGCGCGAGACGGCTTGCATGGAGAAGCGTTCTCGGCGACGGCTTGCATGGGAGGGGCGTTTGTGCGAGAATGCGGAGGCATGGTCCTCGATTCGCTTTCCAACGCTTCGCTTTACGCCGCCCTCGGCCCCGGCTTCGCCGCCGCGTTCGCGTGGCTGCGCCGGCACGGCGCGACCGCCGCCGGCGCGCCGGTCGAGGTCGATGGCGACCGCGTCGTCGCCCGGCCCGGCGCCTACGAGACGCATCCCCGCGACCCCGCGAGGTTCGAGCGCCACCGGCGCTTCGCGGACGTCCACTTCGTCGCGGAGGGCGAGGAGCTCGTCGAGGTCGCCGATTCCGCCGCGCTGCGGTCCGTCGCGGCCTACGACCCGGACGGCGACATCGAGTGGCTCGCGTCGGACGGGCCGTGCCCCGCGGTCCTCGTGCCCGCGGGCTCGTTCCTGGTCCTCTGGCCCCACGAGGCCCACCAGCCCGGCGTCGCGACCGCGCGCGGGCCGGCGCACGTCCGCAAGGTGGCCGTCAAGGTCGCGGTCGGCTGAGGCGCGGGGCGGACGGCATGCTCACGGCGGTCTTCGGCGACGTCCACGGGAACCTCGAGGCGCTCGATGCGGTGCTTCGCGACGCGAAGGCGCAGGGCGCGGAGGCGTTCGCGTGCCTGGGCGACGTCGTGGGCTACGGCGCGGAGCCGGACGCGTGCTGCGAGCGCGTCCGCGCGCTCGGCTGCCCGGTGGTCCGCGGCAACCACGACCACGCCGCCTCGCACCGCATCCCGCTCGCGTGGTTCAACCCGGTCGCGGCCGCGGCGATCCGCTGGACGCGCGAGCACCTGTCGCCGGAGAACCGCGCCTGGCTGCGCGCGCTGCCGTTCGAATCGGCGATCCCGGGCGCGCAGCTCGTCCACGGTTCGCTCGACGCGCCGCCGAAGTGGCACTACGTCATTTCGCGGGAGGCGGCGGCGGCGCATCTCGCGAAGCAGTCGGCCCGGCTGTGCTTCGTCGGGCACACGCACGTGCCGCTCGTCGTCATCCGCATGGCGGACCGCCTGCTCGGCGCCGGCCTGGACGCGTTCCGGATCCCGGAGGAGGACAACGTGAAGGTCGCCGTGAACCCCGGCGCCGTCGGCCAGCCGCGCGACGAGAATCCCGACGCGGCCTATCTCCTCTACGACCCCGCGAAGGCAATGGTCGTCCCGCGCCGCGTCGCCTACGACGTCGAGGCGGCCGCGCGCAAGATCCTCGCGGCGGGCCTGCCGCCGTTCCTCGCCGCCCGGATCCGCGTCGGGCACTAGGCCCGCGTCAGTCGAGGAACATCCGGATGCCGGTGTATTCGGCGAGAACCGGTTCAAGCCAGGGGGCGACGTCGCCCCAAGTCAGGCCGGACGGCGCGAAGACGAGGATCACGGGCAGCTGGCGCGGCGTCTTTTCCTTGAGAAGCGCGGGAAGCGCCTCGGGCGAGGGGAGGGGAATCTCTTCGGGGACGAGCGTCGGCTTGAGCGATTCGCCCTCCCAGTTCTCCGCGATGGCGACGAGCGTCGCGGAGACGGCGCCGTCCTCGCCCTTCGCGAAACGCAGCTCGCACGGCTGCGAGAGGCGCTTCTCGCGGTCGCGCCATTCCTCGTCCGGCAGGATGAACTGGTAGTAGGGGAAGCCCGCGGGCGGGGCGTCCACGCGGACGCCCGTGTCGTCCTTGTCGAGCGACTGCAGCAGCGTCGCGGCGTTCTTGAGCGCGCCGAGCGTCGTCTTGGGCGTCCATTGGAACGAAAGGTAGACGTCGCGCTTTTCGTCGCGGACGCGCTCGGAAAGCCGCTTGACCAGATCGGCCGGAGGCGTTCCGGGCGGAAGCAGGGTTTCGTGGCAATCGGCTGCGCGGGGGGTGCAGTAGCGGAACCCGTCGGCGTGGAACAGGACTTCGTCGTCCGCGACGCGGCGCTTCGAGAGCGGCGCCTCGCGCTTCTCGGGCGCGAAGGTCACGACCGCGGGGAGGAACGCCGCGAACGCGGCGTTGGTGGAGACGACCGTCTTGGTGTAGACGACGCTCTGCGGCGCTTTGGCGGGGATGTCGAAGAGCGTCTGCGGCTCGTTGTAGTCGGGGACGATCGAGCCGGGACCCTGCGAATCGACGTCGAGCGAGCCGTCCGCGAGGCGCGTGCCGCCGACGTAGACGAACGCCTGCGCGTCGAGCGTCGCGCCGGAGGCGGCGTCCGCCGCGAAGGCGCCGAGCGGGCGCGCGGGCGCGCCGTCCACGGACGCGGTCGCCGCGACGCGCTCGCCGGCGCTCCAGAAGCGCATCTTCGGGTAGTCGACGGGGCGGCCGGCGGGGACGCCGAGGAACTCGAACGCCTTCGCGACGTCGGACGCGAACGCGAACGTCTGGAACACGGCCTCGTAGTCGTGGCCGGAGTTGAGCGTGATGAAGTAGAACTCGCAGATGGAGCCGGGCAGGGTGCCGGTCGTGAAGGCATCCACCTCGACCGTTCCCTTCTCGCGGTCGGCGAGCACGCCTTTCGCGACGAAGAAGCGGTTCGTGTCGGCGCACGTTTCCGCGCGCGCGGCGAGGTCGGCGTCGAGCTTTTCGGCGAGCGCCTTTTTTGCGGCGTCCTTCTTCGCTTCGGCCTCGAGGTAGGGGTCGGCGGCGGGTTCCTGCGCGGCGGCGCAGACGGCGGCGGCGAGGAGGGGGAGGAGGGCAGGCGCTTTCATGAATGATGGATGATGAATGAAGAATGATGAATGGTGAAGGATGAATGGACCCGGATCAGTCTTCGAAGGGCAGGATGCGGCGCTCTTCGGCGGAGCGGCGGACCGTCTCCATGAGGCGCATGACGCGGGCGACCTCGGCGAGCTTGATCTTCGGCTCGGCGAGGCCGTCGATCGTGTCCATCACGTTGCGGTAGAAGTCGCGGATGTCCGAGTGGACCTCGGGCAGCGGCAGCTCCTTGATCGTGTCGTCCGTGCGCGGGGCCATCGTCTTGGTGAGGCCGGCGGCGGTGCGGATCGGGACGGCGTCGTTCTTGCTGCGGTCGGTGACGCAGACGATCTTGCCGCGGCAGCCCCAGTCGATCTCGGCCGAGCCGTCGCGCCCGAAGACCTTCCAGCGCGGCTTGCCGATGAAGTGGCTCGTGCCGACCTCGACGTGCGCGACCGTGCCGTCGTCGAGCGTCAGGTCCGTGTAGAAGCCGTCGTCGACGAGCTCGTTCGTGACGTGGTCGACCGTCGCGTAGACGGTGCGGATCTTGCGCCCGGGGAACATCTGGCAGATCTGGTCGAGCAGGTGCACGCCCCAGTCCAGGATCATGCCGCCGCCGTGTTCGGGCTCCTGGCGCCAGTCGCCGGGGATGCCGCGGCAGCCGAGCACCGCGCTCTCGACGCGGAAGACGGGGCCGAGCGTGCCGTCCTCGACCACTTTCTTCGCGCAGAGGAAGTCCTCGTCCCAACGGCGGTTCTGGTGGACGGTGAAGTGCATGCCGGTCGCCTCGGCGACGTCGATCATCTGCCGCAGGTCGGCCGACGAAACGGTGACGGGCTTTTCGCACACGACGTTCTTGCCGGCGCGCAGCGCCTGGATCGCGAGCGGCCGGTGCAGGTCGTTCGGGACGGCGATGGTGACGATGTCCACCTCGGGGTCGGCGAGCAGCTCCTCGTAGGAGTTGTACGCGTGCAGGCCGTGCTCGCGGGCGAACGTCTGCCGGGCGTCCGCGATGTCGAACGAGCCGGAGAGGTGGAGGTTCTCGGTGCGGGAGATCGTCTCCCGGTGCCAGTTGCCCATTCCGCCGAGGCCGCAGATGGCGATGTGGAATTGGCGCTTGTCGTTGTTCATGCCGGACGCGTGGGTCGTGGTTCGCCGCGGGGTGCTTGGGTGCCGCGGACGGGGGGAATTCTACCGCACCCCGCGCCACCGGTTCAAGCAAAAAAGGCTTGGAAACGGGGCGGGGAGTCTGCTAGAATTTCCCGCACCATGAAAACGAAATTCCAGTGGATCGAAGGGGGCGGCTCCACGTCCGCCCGGGGCTGGCTCGCGAGCGGCGTCGCCGCGGGCCTCAAGGCGAACCGCACGGACATGGCGATCCTGTGCTCGGACCGCCCCGCCGCGTGCGCCGCGCTGTTCACGTCGAACAACGTCCCCGCCGCGCCGGTGCAGTACGACCGCCCGCTCGCCGGGAAGGGCCGCTGCCGCGCCGCCGTCGTGAACGTCGGCTGCGCCAACGCGTGCACCGGCAAGGCCGGCTACGCGGACACCGTCCGGACCGGCAAGGCCGCCGCGAAGGCGCTCGGCCTGCCCGTCGGCGAAATCCTCGTCTGCTCGACCGGCACGATCGGCCGCCGCCTCGCGATGGACCGCATCCTCGCGGGCGTGAAGCTCGCCGCGGCCGCGCTCCGGCCCGACGGCGGCGCCGCCGCCGCCGCCGCGATCATGACGACCGACACGAAGCCGAAGCAGGCCGCCGCGTCGTTCCCGTTCGCGGGCGGGCGCGTGACGGTCGGCGGCATGTGCAAGGGCTCCGGCATGATCTGCCCGAACCTCGCCACGACGCTCATCTTCCTCACGACGGACGCGAAGGTCTCCGCCGCGAACCTCCGCCGCGCGCTCAAGCTCGCGGTCGCTCGGTCGTTCAACCGCGTCACGGTCGACGGCGACCAGAGCACCAACGACACGTGCGCGCTCTTCGCGAACGGCGCCGCGGGCCTGCCCGCGATCGCGCCCGGAAAGCCCGGCTGGGACGGCTTCGTCGCGACGCTCTCCGCCGTCGCGCTCTCGCTCGCGAAGCAGATCGTCATGGACGGCGAGGGCGCCACGAAGTTCGTGACGTGCGCCGTCGAGGGCGCCGCCACCGCGGCGGACGCCTACGCCGCCGCGCGCACGATCGCGAACTCGCCGCTCTTCAAGGCCGCCTGCTTCGGCGGCGATCCGAACTGGGGCCGCGTCATCTGCGCGGTCGGCAACTCGGGCGCGAAGTGCGCGGAGCTGAAGACCCGCATCTTCTTCGACGACGTGTGCGTCTACGACCGCGGCAAGATCGCCTCCGCGGCGGTGAACGCGCGCCTGGCCGCCGTGATGAAGCAGCGCGCCTTCGAGGTCCGCGTGGACCTCGGCATGGGCCGCTTCTCCGACGCCGTGTACACGAGCGACCTCTCGCACGGCTACGTCAGCATCAACGCGGACTACACGACATGACCGGGCCGCTGCCGGACTACGAGGATCAGGTCTACGCCGCCGTCCTCGGCAAGACGATCGGCGTCTACATGGGCCGCCCCTTCGAAGGCTGGTGGAAGCGCAGCATCGAGCCGAAGTGGGGCTCGATCGACCGCTACGTGAACGAGGACGTCGGCAAGCCGCTCGTCGTCGCGGACGACGACATCTCCGGCACGTTCACGTTCGTGAAGGCGCTCGCCGACTTCCCCGGCGACCCGAACGACGTTCCGCCGTCGTTTTTCGGCGAGACGTGGCGCAACTACCTTCTGGAGAACCGCACGATCCTCTGGTGGGGCGGCGTCTCGCTCTCGACCGAGCACACCGCGTGGATGCGCCTCAAGCAGGGCGTTCCCTCGCCCGAGTCCGGCTCGATGAAGCGCAACGGAAAGGTCGTCGCCGAGCAGATCGGCGCGCAGATCTTCATCGACGCGTTCGGCATGGTCTGCCCCGGCGACCCGGACCGCGCGGAGAAGTTCGCGGACGGCGCCGCGCGCGTCTCGCACGACGGCGAGGCGGTTCTCGCCGCGAAGGTCGTCGCGCGCATGGTCGCCGCGGCGTTCGTCGAGAAGGACATGGAGAAGGTCCTCGACGTCGGCGCGGCGACGCTCCCGCCGGATTCGCTCGTCGCGCAGGTCCACCGCGACGTCCGCGCCTGGTCGCGCGAGGACGGCGACTGGCGCAAGACCTACGACCGCATCTTCGAGAAGTACGGCTACGACAAGTACGGCGGCAACTGTCACGTGATCCCGAACCACGCGCTGATGGTCATGGCGTGGAGCTACGCGGGAAGCGACTTCTTCGAGGCGCAGCGCATCGTCAACACCGCGGGCTGGGACACCGACTGCAACGCAGCCAACGTCGGCACCGTTTCGGCGCTCGTCGCGGGACTCGGCCACATCTGCGACCGCTACGACTTCCGCACGCCGTTCGCCGACCGTGTGGTCATCCCGACCGCAGACGGCACGGACTCCGTCACCGACTGTCTCCGCGTCGCCCGCAACATCGCCGCCCTCGGCCGCCGCGTCATGCGCTGGCCGGACCTCCCGCCGCCATCGGCTCTGCACGATTTCTCTTTCGCGGGCACTCTCCAGGGGTGGATGGTCGAGCGCCCGAAGGCGGTGCTCTTCGATTTGGACGGCACGCTGCTCGACACGCTGCCGGGGTTGACCGCGGCGGTGAACGCGGTCCTGCGCAAGCACGGCGAGCCGGAACGGACGGTCGACGAGGTTCGCCGGTTCGTCGGCAACGGCGTCCGCAAGCTGATCGCGCGCGCCGCCGCGGGCGGCGAGGAGCGCCCCGACTACGAGGAGATCCTCGCCGACTACCGCGCGTACTACGACGAGCACGCCGCCGAGGGGACGAAGCCGTATCCGGGGATTCCGGAACTCGTCGCCTCGCTTCGCGCGCGCGGCGTGAAGCTCGGCGTCGTCACGAACAAGGACGAGGGCGTCTCCCGCGCGTTGATGGAGACGTTCTTCCCCGGCGCGTTCGAGGTCGTCCGCGGCGGCAACGCCGGGCGCGCGCCGAAGCCGGACCCCGCCACGCCGCGGGCGGCGCTCGAGGCGCTCGGCGTCGCGCCGTCGGAGGCGCTCTACGTCGGCGACACGGGCGTGGACGCCGAAACCGCACGCGGGGCTGGGATTCCGCTTCGGCTGTGCTCGTGGGGCTTTCGCGCACGCGGAGAGTTGGAGCAACTCGGCGCGATGATCGTCGATGCGCCGGCGCAGCTGCTCGGTGCGTTTGAATCTCACGCGGAGTCCGCGGAGTTCGCGGAGTTTGTTGGTAGGGACGCGCCCACGGCGCGTCCGCAACTCGTCACTCGTCACTCGTCACTCGTCACTCGAGCAGCGCACGCGCTCCGCGTCCGCTTTGCCGGCCCCTGCACCCTTTCCACGCCGGTCTCGGTCCCTGCCGGGCAGTCCGGCGCCTACTCGACGCCGAACGCGCCGTGGCTCTACCGCGGCATGACCGCGACGGTCCGCGGCAGGGCAGGGGAGTGGATTCCCGCCGGCGCGACCCTGCGCGCGTTCGTGCGCCATTCGGGCGGCGCGGTCTCGCGGAGCGAACCGCTCGCGCTCGCCGCCGGCGAGCCCTTCGAGCTGCGTTGGACCCTCGACGGTCCGGCGGTCCCTTCCGCGGCGATCCTCGACTTCGGCCTCGAAATCGAAGCGCCCGCGGACGGCGAATTCTTCGTGGAAAGCGTCGACTACCGCGGCGAAGTCTCGCTCGACTACGGCGACGAATGGAACCCGAAGAGCTGGCGCGACCGCGTCGACGGCTGGATCGACGGCATGGACCGCCAGCTCGGCGCGTTCTCCGACGACGCGGAGCCGCAACGCCGCTTCGGCAGCGACTGCGACCCGTGCGTCTTCGTGACGGGCAACCGCTCGTGGGGCGACCAGACGCTGCGCTGCCGCTTCAACGTCCACGCGGCGGACCGCGCGGGCGTGGTCCTGCGCTGGCAGGGCATGCGCCGGCACTATGCGTTCCTGTTCGAAAAGGAGCGCGCCGTGCTCGTCCGGCAGGACTACGGCGAAACGGTTCTCGCGGAACGCGCTTTCGTCCTGCCCGAGAACGAAATGGTCGATCTCGAGGCGCGCGCCGACGGCACGCGCCTGTCGCTCCGCGTGAACGGAGAAACATTCCTTGCGGCCGAAGACGAGACCTTCGCCACCGGCGGCCTCGGCTTCTACGCGAAGCAGGGGCTCCTCGGCGTCGCGAAGCCGTCGATCCGCGCCGTCGTCCGCTAGCGCTCCCGGAGACAAGCCATGATCCACGCCACCAACCCGATTCTTTCCGGGTTCCACCCGGATCCGTCCATTTGCCGCGTCGGCGAGTGGTTCTACCTCGCCAACTCGACCTTCCAGTGGTTCCCGGGCGTCGAGCTGCACCGCTCGCGCGACCTCGTGCACTGGGAGCGGTTGCCGTCGCCGCTGCGCCGCGTTTCGCAGCTCGACCTGCGGGGCGATCCCGATTCGGGCGGCGTCTGGGCGCCGTGCCTCACGCACGCGGACGGCCTTTTCTGGCTCGTCTACACCGACGCGAAGGAGACGCGCGGCCCCTACAAGGACGTGCACAACTACGTCGTCACCGCCGAAGACCCGTGCGGCGACTGGAGCGAGCCGGTCTACCTCAATTCGAGCGGGTTCGACCCGTCGCTCTTCCACGACGACGACGGCCGCAAGTACGTCTGCAACATGCTCTGGGACCACCGCCCCGGCCACCGTCTCTTCGCGGGCATCGTCGTGCAGGAGTATTCGGTCGCGGAGAAGCGGCTCGTCGGTCCCGCGAAGCTCGTCTACACGGGCACGCCCGCGCTCGGCACGGAGGGGCCGCACATCTTCAAGAGGGACGGCCTCTACTACCTGATGGTCGCCGAAGGCGGCACGGCCTACTGGCACGGCGTGCAGCTCGCGCGGTCGAAGAGCGTCTGGGGGCCTTACGAGAGCGACCCGCAGCCGCTCCTCACCGCGAAACACGACCACGACAGTCCGCTGCAGCGCACCGGCCACGGTTGCCTCGTCGACACGCCGAAGGGCGACCTCTTCGTCGCCTACCTCTGCGGACGCCCGGTGCCCGTCGGATGGGAGAAGCCCTGCCCGCTTTGCCGCGAGACCGCGCTCGTGCCGGTCGAGTGGAACGCCGACGGCTGGTTGCGCATGAAAGGCGTGGCGGGCGTCGTGCCGCCCGTTGAATTCGACGTCGACCTGCCCGAAGCGCCCGTCGCGCCCGAGCCGGAGCGCGTCGTCTTCGACGTCCCCGCGCTTCCGACCGCGTTCAAGACGCTCCGCGTGCCGTTCGACGGCGAAATGGGTTCGCTTTCCGCGCGGCCCGGCTGGCTGCGCCTCTTCGGGCGGGAGTCGCCGATCTCGTGGCAGCGGCAGAGTCTCGTCGCGCGCCGCGTGCAGCACTTCGCGTGCGAAGCGGAGACGGAGCTCGAGTTCGCGCCGGACAGCTTCCAGCAGATGGCCGGCCTTCTCCTGATCTACGACGCGAGCAATTTCTTCTTCCTGCACCTCACGCGCGACGAAGCGACGGCGCAGAACGTCCTGCGCCTCTCCGTGCGGAGCAACCGCGAATTCTCCGAACCGATCCCCGGCGGGTTCGTCCCGCTCGGCGGCGCGACGCGCGTCTTCCTGCGCGTCCGCAAGGACGTCTTCAAACTGCGCTTCGCGTATTCGACCGACGGCGGGACGTGGACCGACGTCTGCGGCGAGCTCGACGGCTCGAACCTCTGCGACGAAGCCTACCGCGAGATGAAGACCGACGGCCACACCGGGCCGTTCGTCGGGATGTCGTGCGTGGACCTCACGTGCCGCCGCGCGCCCGCCGACTTCCGCTCGTTCGCCTACCGGGCCGTCGCGCGCTAGTTCTTCCGCAGGTCGAGGACGCGGCGGATCTTGCCCTCGGAGCGGGGCAGGGTGTGCGGCTCGACGAGCGTGATTTTCGCGGTGAGGCCGGTGATGGACTTCACGGCCGCGCCGACGCGCTTGCGCAGCGCCTCGAGGTGGCGGATGTCGTCCGAGAAGTTCTCCGGCGTCACCTCGACCTTCACCTCCAGCGTGTCGAGCGCGCCGGTGGGCGTGACGACGATCTGGTAGTGCGGGAGGACCTCCGGGACCTTGAGCAGGCCCGATTCGACCTGCGAGGGGAAGAGGTTCACGCCGTGGACGATGATCATGTCGTCGCTGCGCGCGTTGATGCGCGCGATGCGGCGGACGGTGCGGCCGCAGGGGCAGGGGGCCGTCTCGATGCGCGTGAGGTCGCGCGTGCGGTAGCGGATCATCGGGCAGCCGGTGCGGTCGAGCGTCGTGAAGACGAGCTCGCCCGATTCGCCGTCGGGCAGCGGCTCGAGCGTGTCGGGGTCGATGACCTCGGGGTAGAAGTGGTCCTCGAAGATGTGCAGGCCCGTGCGGTGGACGCAGTCGCCGCCGACGCCGGGGCCGGCGATTTCGGTGAGGCCGTAGATGTCGTGGGCGACGAGACCGGTCTCGGCCTCGATGCGGTCGCGCATCTCCTCGGTCCAGGGTTCGGCGCCGAAGAAACCGTGCTTGAGGTGCATCTCCTTGCGGAAGTCGATGCCCTTCTTGTGGCCTTCGTCGAGAATGTGCAGGAAGTAGGACGGCGTGCAGGCGACGGTCGTGACGCCGAGGTCCTTCATCAGCATGATCTGGCGGTCGGTGTTGCCGCCGGAAATCGGGAGGACCGAGCAGCCGTAGGCTTCGGCGCCGTAGTGCAGGCCGAGGCCGCCGGTGAAGAGGCCGTAGCCGTAGGCGACCTGGACGACGTCGTTCGGGGTGACGCCGCCCATCGCGAGGCAGCGCATGACGCCGTTCGTCCAGACCTGGATGTCGTTCCACGTGTTCGGGATGCAGATCGGCTTGCCGGTCGTGCCGGAGGAGCAGTGGAAGCGGACGATCTCGCTGTTCGGGGCCGCCTGGAGGCCGGTCGGGTACTCGTCCCGGAGGTCGGTCTTCATCGAGAACGGCAGGAGCTTGATGTCCTTGAGCGTCTTGACGTGTTCCGGGCGGACGCCGCGCTCGTCGCAGCGCTTGCGGAAGAGCGGCACGCGGTCGTACGCGTACTTCACGATGAACTGCAGGCGGTGGAGCTGCAGCGCACGCATCTGGTCGACCGGGAGGTAGTCGAGCGCGGAAACGGGATGGACCGGCGTGGCGGAGTCCGTTGCGTAGGTGAAACTGCTCATGGGGGCGTTCTCGGGGTGTCGCGCGGAAACGCGGGACGTGCGGGAGACTACCACACGCGCGCCCCCGCCCGCAAGCGAAAAAAAGTTGCGTTTCCCGCGCGCGGCCGCGCGTGCCCGCGCGAAGCGGCGCTTGCGCGGGCGGGCCGTTTTTGCTAGGCTTCCGGGCCATGAATCCATTCGAGACCTTTTCACCGGACGCGAAGAAGGCGATCCAGATCGCCAACCGCGAGGCGCACGGCTTCGGCCAGACCTCGATCGGGACCGAGCACCTGCTGCTCGGCCTGGCGAGCCTCGCCGAAGGGCCCTGCGCGGCGGCGATGGAGGCGATGGGCCTTTCGCTCGAGGCCGTGCGCTGGAACGTCGAGAAGCACGTCTCCCAGGGCGGCGGCACCACGGACGAGCTCGGCATGCTGCCGTTCACGCCGCGCACCAAGAAGGTCCTGCAGTTCGCCGCCGCCGAGGCGCATTCGTGGCGTTCGCGCATCGTCGGCGCCGAGCACCTGCTGCTCGCGATCCTGCGCGAGGGCGAGGGCGTCGCGGCGAAGGTCCTTTCCGACCTCGGCGCGACGTTCGAGAAGGCCGAGGAGGCGCTGCGCGACGCGCTGTCCGCCGAGCGCGAGGACGAGGAGGAGCGCGCCGAGGAGGAGCGCGAGGACAAGGAGGACGAGGAGGAGCGCAACGGGCCGCAGCCCGGCGACCCCGAGCCCGAGATCGGCCCCGACGGTCCCTCCGGCCCTCACGCGGGCCGCCCCGGCGGCCGCGGGCGCGGCACGCCCGCGCTCGACACGTTCGGCCGCGACCTCACGGCGCTCGCGCGCAAGGGCAAGCTCGACCCGATGGTCGGCCGCCGCGAGGAGCTCGCGCGGCTCGTCCAGGTCCTCTGCCGCCGCAACAAGAACAACGCGGCGCTGATCGGCGAGGCGGGCGTCGGCAAGAGGGCCGTCGTCGAGGGTCTCGCTCAGGCGATCGCCGCGGGCGAGGCGCCCGAGCCGATGCTCAAGAAGCGCATCGTGTCGCTCGACCTCACGCTGCTCGTGGCCGGCACGAAGTACCGCGGGCAGTTCGAGGAGCGCATCAAGGCGATCCTCGACGAGACGCGCCGCAGCGGCGACGTGATCCTCTTCGTGGACGAGATCCACACGCTCGTGGGCGCCGGCGGCGCCGAGGGCGCGATGGACGCCGCGAACATCGTCAAGCCCGCGCTCGCGCGCGGCGAGCTGCAGTGCATCGGCGCGACGACGCTCGACGAATACCGCAAGTCGATCGAGAAGGACCCCGCGCTGGAGCGCCGCTTCCAGACGATCCGCGTGGACGAGCCGACCGAGGAGGAGGCCGTGGAGATCCTGCGCGGCGTCGCGCCGCGCTACGAGGCGTTCCACAAGGTGCGCTACGCGCCCGGCGCGCTCGAGGCCGCCGCGCGCCTCTCCGCGCGCTACATTCCCGGCCGGCAGCTGCCCGACAAGGCGATCGACCTGATCGACGAGAGCGGCGCCCGCGCGCGCATCGCGTCGTCCGCGAAGCCGCCCGAGTTCAAGGAGGAGGCCGCCGCCGTCGCGGCGCTCCTCGCCGAGAAGGAGAAGGCCGTGAAGGCCCAGGACTTCGAGGCCGCGGCCCGCCTGCGCGACGAGGCGAAGGCGCGCAACGAGGCGCTCAAGAAGCGCGAGGAGGAGTGGACGAAGGCGCATGGCGGCGACACGGTCGAGATCACCGAGGACGACATCACCGAGACGCTCTCCCGTTCGACCGGCATCCCCGTCAAGCGCATGGGCAAGGACGAGATGGCGCGCCTGCTCGACCTGGAGAAGGAGCTCGGGTCGGTCGTCGTCGGCCAGCCCGAGGCCATCGCCACGATCGCCCGCGCGCTGCGCCGGTCGCGCACCGGGCTGCGCGACCCGCGCCGCCCGATCGGCTCGTTCCTGTTCCTCGGCCCGACGGGCGTCGGCAAGACGCTGCTCGCGCGCACGCTGGCGCAGCAGTTCTTCGGCGACGAGAAGGCGCTCATCCAGGTCGACATGTCCGAGTACGCCGAGCGCCACGAGGTCTCGCGCCTCGTCGGCGCGCCCCCCGGCTACGTCGGCTACGACCAGGGCGGGCAGCTCACCGAGCGCGTGCGGCGGCGCCCGTATTCCGTCGTGCTCTTCGACGAGGTCGAGAAGGCGCACCCGGACGTCATGCAGACGTTCCTGCAGATCCTCGACGAGGGCCGTCTCACGGACGGCCAGGGCCGCAAGGTCGACTTCCGCAACACGGTCGTCATCCTCACGTCGAACCTCGGCGTCGACGCCGCGAAGAGCGGCCGCTCGTTCGGCTTCGGCGCGGGCGGGCCGGAGGCGCTGCAGGCGCAGGTGCGCGACACGATGCTCGACGCCGCGAAGAAGGCGTTCCGGCCGGAGCTGCTGAACCGCTTCGACGCGCAGGTCGTCTTCCGCCGGCTCGAAAAGGACGACATCGTCAAGATCGTCGAGATCGAGCTCAAGTCGCTCCGCGCGCGCCTCGCCGCGCAGGGGCTGACGCTCGAACTCTCGCGCGCCGCGATGGACGACCTGGCGTCCGTGGGCCTCGACCCGGCCTACGGCGCGCGCCCGCTGCGCCGCGCGATCGAGAACCGCCTCGAGGACCCGCTCGCGGACGCGATGCTGCGCGGCCGCTTCGAGCCGCCGTGCACGATCTCGGTGACGCCGGGCAAGGACGGGAAGGCCTTCGCCTTCAAGACGCGCAGGGCGAAGCCGGATGCCCCGGACGCGCCGGCGGCGCTTCCGCCGCGTTGACGCGGCGGCGGCGTTGGCGTAGAATGTCCGGCCACTTCGGAACGAAACGCCATGAAGATCACCGCCGACCAGCTCCGCAACCTCTACCTCGACTTCTTCAAGTCCAAGGGCCACGCCGTCATTTCCGGCGCGTCGCTCATCCCCGAGAACGACCCCACCGTCCTCTTCACGACGGCCGGCATGCACCCGCTCGTGCCCTACCTCATGGGCAAGATGCCGCACCCCGCCGGCACGCGCCTCACGGACGTGCAGAAGTGCGTCCGCACGGGCGACATCGACGAGGTGGGCGACAGCGCGCACCTCACGTTCTTCGAGATGCTCGGCAACTGGTC
>JAFPUX010000558.1 GCA_017413145.1 Kiritimatiellia bacterium
CGTCGCCGACATGTCCACGAATTCGAGGGCCCGGTTGTCCGTGAACGCCGATTCCGAATTGCCGAAGTTGCCGATCTGGCGGACGCTCTTCCCGAGCGTGACCCCCCGGATGCACTTGGAGCCGTCGAAGGTCTGCGTCAGGCTCGTGACGTCGTCCGGGATGGTGAATGCGTTCGTCAGCACCAGGCAGTCGCGGAAGGTGCTGGACCATTCCTTGGCGCCGCCGCCGCCGGAGACGACGTGGTCCGAAGGCGCCGTGATGCCCGGGAGCGTCACGTTGACGAGCGTCGAACAATTCTGGAAGTGGTTGTTCTGCCCGTAGAAAGTCGCGATGGTGTCTTGGAACACGACGTTGGTGAGCGCCGCGCAACCCGAAAACGTGGCATCCTCCGCGTATCCCTCCGAACGGCCGATGGTCGCCAGCGCAGACCCCTCGGCCGTCCGGAACGACGTGATGGCGCTTTTGGCGAAGTCCCCGGAGATGGCGGTAACGCCGGCGGGCAGCACCACGTCGCCGTAGAGCTTGGGACAGCTGTAGAACGCACGGTGGAGGGCCCCGGACAACCCTGGCGGCAGGAGGTCGTTCACGTCCATTTCGAGCTCGCTGCAACTCTGGAACGCCGACGATCCGATGGTGGCGATGGTGGAGGGAATCGCGACCCGCCGCAGTTTCTTGCAGCCGTTGAACAGGCTCTGCGACAGGGCCGTGAGTCCCGTCGAGGCGCGCATGTCCGCGTTGGTCAGCGCGGAGCAGTTCTGGAATGCGTTGTTGCCGGTCGCGATCAACTCCGGCCCGGACGTGAACCCGGCAAGGCGGGAATTGCCCTGGAAGCAAGATCCGCCGAGCTTGACGTCATACCCGCCGGCGATGCCGGACGAAAGATCGACATCGCCGGCGATGTCGGCGTTGGACTTGTTGTCGCCGATGGTCAAGGTCGAACCGCTGGCGGTGACGTTCTTGAGAACGAAGGTTCCGTCGGTGAGCGTCTTCGCAGACGAATCGAAGGTCCACGCGGCACGGACGGAAGGAGACAACCCCAACGAGAGCGCAAGGGCGGCGAAGGGGAGCGGGGGGACGATTCGCTTCATGGGGGCGAGTATACGGCATTTCCCCGCGCGCGGCAAGCCCGGGCGCGTTGCGCGGCGCCCCCGCTCCATGCTAGAATCCCGCCGCGACGTCCGCCCGCGCGGACGTCCGGATCCCGACCATGAAAAAACACCTCCTCCCGCCCGACCTGAACTGGTACCGCGCCAACCTGCACTGCCATTCGACCCTCTCCGACGGCTACTGGCCCGCCGCACGCCTCCGGACCGAATACAAGAACGCCGGCTACCAGGTTCTCGCGATCTCGGACCACAACGTCCTCGTCGACCACTCCGACCTGAACGACCCGGACTTCCTGACGCTCACGTCGACCGAGTACGACGTCACCGACTGGGATTCGCGCCTGCCCGTCGCGAACCCGGACGCGAACGCATGGAACTACCGCTTCCACGATACGTTCCACCTCAACCTCTTCTCGAAGGTCCCGAATCCCGCCGGCCCGCCCGCGCGCGACACCATCTGGGGCTTCCAGCACAAGTGCTTCGACGGCACGCCGGAAGAGGCGGAGAAAAAGAAAACCTTCTCGCTCGACGCCGTCAACGAGGTGATCCGCAAGGCCAACGAGGCCGGGTTCCTCGTCCAGTACAACCACCCGAACTGGTCGCGCAACGTGCAGGAGGACTGGCGCGCGCTGCGCGGCCTCTGGTCGCTCGAGATCCTCAACTACGCCACCGAGTGCCTCACCGGCGGCGAGTACTGCCCGATGGTCTACGACGACATGCTCAACCACGTCGGCGCCGGCCTGTTCTGCTCGATGGGCGACGACAACCACAACCGCGACGGCACGACCGCGCAGTCCTTCGGCGGCTCGACGTTCTTCGGCGCGAAGGAGCTCACCTACGAGGCGATCGTCCGCTCGATGGAGCGCGGCGAGTTCTTCTGCGCGAGCGGCAAGGTCGACCCGCCGCGCATCCTCGGGCTGTGGGCGGAGGACGGCGTCGTGCACGTGGAGTGCACGCCCGCGTCGTTCGTCATGTTCGTTTGCGACGGCCGCCGATACTCCCTCTCCCGCCGCGAGGGGCAGACCCACGCGGAGTTTCCGCTCAACCGGGACGACGCCTGGTTCCGCGTCGCCGTGCGCGACGACCGCGGCAACACCGCCCACACGCACGCCTATCCGGCGGCGGACTGCCGGTAGCGGGAATCCGCGGATTCGCATGGGGCGCGCGCCGCATCTGCGGCGCGCGCCCCATGCGAATCCCATTTTCGCGGCTTCGCCGCTCGTGAAATACCTGAAAACAGTGGATTCCGACCGTATTTGATTTTCGGGCGGCGAAGCCGCGGGATCCGGACGATACGGGGCGGGCGCGCTCGTCGTCGTCGGGGTTCAGCAGCGTGATGCGGAAGCCGTTCAGGTCCGTGTGGAAGCCCGTGAGCGGTGTCACGCACACGCCGTCCGACGCCATCATGTACTGCACGAAGCGCTTGTCCGGCGCGACGCCCTCGTTGCACTTCTCGACGAACGCCCGCACCGCGGGGTCGGCGATCGGGAGCGTCTGGCCGGGCTGCAGCACGCCGTCCTCGAACGTGACGGCGTAGTAGAACGCGCCGTGCACCGGGCGCGCGATGACGCCGGGGACGGTGCGGAAGTAGTCGTAGACCTGGTTCGCGCGCGCCTCGAACATCTTCGAGCGGCGCGCCTTGTGCTCCGGCCAGCGCGGGTCGCCGTAGATGCGCGGCAGCGCCATCTGCGGGAGCGTGGTGGAGCACACCTCCATCATCTTGCTCTTCACGAGGACGCCGCAGTATTCGGCGAACGCGGGCGACGCCTTGCGGTTGAGCATTTCGATCCAGCCGCAGCGCGCGCCGGGCCACGGCACGTCCTTGCTCAGGCCGCGCAGCGCGAGGCCGGGCACGTCGTCGCCGAGCACCTGCGAGAGGTGGACCTTCTCGACGCCGTTGAAGACGATGTTGCAGTAGATCTCGTCGCAGATCACGAAGAGGCCGTACTTGCGCGCGATGGCGACGATCCCCTCCAGCGTCTTGCGCGGGTAGACCGCGCCCGTCGGGTTGTCGGGGTTCACCAGAGCGATCGCGACGACCTGCGGGTTGTAGCGGACCTTGTTCTCGATTTCCTCCAGGTCGGGCAGCCAGCCCGCGGCGGGGTCCAGGCGGAACTGCAGGTGCGGGTAGTCGCCGCGCTTGCCCTCGTTGGAGGTGTGCGTCGGGTAGGACGGCGACGGCATGAGCACGCGCGCGTCCTTCTTCATGAGGTCGTAGATCTTGTCGACGCCGTCCGCGATGCCGTTGAGGAAGAGGATGTCGTCCGGTCCGACCTTCGTGCCGCCGGGGCGCTCGTTCGCCTTGGCGGCGAGGAACTCGCGCGTCGCGAGGACGCCGCGGCTCGGGCAGTAGGCGAAGGACTTCTCGTCGTTGGCGACGAGATCCGCGACGATTTCCTTGATCCACGGCGCGACCTTCTCGCCGGCCGCGACGGGGTCGCCGATGTTCTCCCACGTGATGGGGCGGCCCATGCGCTGGAGCGCGTGGCCGAAATCCACGATCTCGCGGATCTCGTAGTGGAGGTTCCGGTAGCCTTCGAGGACGATGGGTGGATGCTGCATGGCGGTCGCCGTTCGGTTGGTTGCGCGCGATTCTACACTTTCCCCGCGCGCGTTGCAATCGCGGCCGGACCGCTACGCGCGGAGGAGGCGGACGAGGACGATTTCCGGCGGGCAGTTGAGGCGCAGCGGCGCGCCGCAGGCGCCGACGCCGGTCGTCGTGTAGCCCTGCGTCGCGCCCTCGGTCCAGCGCCCGCGCCAGACGCGCCGCGGGAAGCGCCAGTGCCGCCACGCGAGCGTGCGCCCCGAGGGCAGGCACACCTGCCCGCCGTGCACGTGCCCGCACAGCACCAGCGACACGCCCGCCGCCGCGGCCTCCTCGTGGATCGACGGCGCGTGCGCGAGCAGCACGGCCGGTTCGCCGGGACGTCGCCCGCGGAGCGCGGCCGCGAGGTCGTGCGTCGCGAAGATGTTCGGGTCGTCCACGCCCGCGAGCAGCAGCCCCGGGCCGGCCGTCGCGCCGGCACGGCGCAGGCGGACCGATTCGTTGAGCAGGATCCGCACGCCGCCGCGCTCCAGCGTCGGCACGTCGCGCACCGAGTCGTGGTTGCCGAGCACGCCGAAGACCGGCGCCGTGAACGCCCCGCGAAGCGACGCGACGAGCCGCAGCGCCTTCGTGTCGGAGTGGACCGTGAAGTTGTTGAAGTCGCCCGCCACGGCCGCCGCGTCGTAGCGTCCCGCGACCGAGGAAACCGCCGCGCGGATCGCATCCGGCAGCGCGTGGTCGATGTCGAGGTGCAGGTCGGAGAGCAGCAGCAGCGTGAAACCGTCCAGCTCCGGCGCCAGGCCCGGCAGGGTGAATGATTCCTCGCGGACGCGGATGTCGAGAAACTCGCGGTGCGCGCGTCCGTAGAGCCCGGCGAGACGGAAGACGAGGCGCGCCGCCGGACCGGCGTAGCGCATCGGGCACCAGCGGAAGCGGCCGCCGAGATGCAGTTCGCGGTTGTCCTCTCGCTCGATGCGGCGGTTGAAGAGCGCCGCCCCCATCCGCCGCTTGAGCGCGGCGGCTTCGTCCGACGTGAGGCGGAGGGGCGTCGCGTCCATGCGGGTTCAGCCGCGCGCGGCGCGGACGCGGTCCTCGAATTCGGTCTTGGCCTTCTCGGCGCCGTAGCCGGCGCTGCGCTTCACGCGCACGCCGCCCTCGACGCGGACCTCGCGCCGCATTTCGTAGCGCGCGCAGTCGACGCGCCGCACGCCGATCGTCGTCGTCTCGCGCAGCACCGCGGCCGCGAGGGCGTCCGCCGCCTCCGGCTTGCAGATCACGCGCAGCAGGTGGCCCGGACGCCCCTTTTTCATCTGCAGCGGCGAGAGCGAGACGTCGAGCGCGCCGGGTTCGGCGCGCAGGCGGTCGCACGCCAGCGCCAGGTCCTCGCCCGCCATGTCGTCGAGGTTGCAGAGCAGTTCCGCGACGCGGCCGTTCGGACCGCCCGCCGCCGCGGGCGGCTCTTCGCCGAGGAACGCGCGCACGGCGTTCGAACGGCCGGGGATTTCGCGGTGGCCGAGGCCGATCCCGACGCGGTCCGTCCGCATCGCGGGCATCGGACCCCACGCCGCCGCGAACCGCCGCAGAAGCGCGGCGCCGGTGGGCGTCAGGAGCTCGCCCGTGGCGGGGTCGTCACCCCGCCACGGCAGCCCTTCGA
>JAFPUX010000559.1 GCA_017413145.1 Kiritimatiellia bacterium
GGCGTCGTCGCGGCGCCGGCGGGCGCGTTCGCGGCGGGCGGCAGAACAGGGGGCGTCGGAGAGGACTTCGCGTTCCGCTTCGCGGGCGGCGCGCTCGCGGGCAAGCTCGCGCAACGCACGACGCCAGACGGACGGCGCGGCGCCGCGGAGGGCGCGGAGGCGTTCGGTGCAGTGCTTGGCGAATTCGCGGTCGATCCGCGCGGCATGGCGGTAGGACGCCTGGCGGGCGGCCTTCCAGCCGGCTTCGGCGCCTTTTGCGGCGAAGAAGACGACCGCAAAGGGGACGGCGGCGGACGCGTAGGCGGTCAAGGCCCAGACCGAGAGGGAGTAGCCGACGAAGGGATGCATGGAGATCGGGGGAGATGTGGAAAACGGGGGGCATTCTACGGGGAACCGGAGGGGAATTCAAGAAAAATCATCTACGGTGCGATTGAGGATCGACCGGAGCGGGCGATTGTGCTTTTTTTCCGGCCGGAGTTCTGGTATCCTTGTTTGCCAACCACCCCAACCAAACACCCACCCATGAATCCCAAGACGCCCCCCCTCGGCTGGAACACCTGGAACACCTTCGGCGAGAAGATCAACGAGCAGCTCATCCTCCAGAGCGTCGACAAGTTCGTCGAGCTCGGCCTCAAGGACGCCGGTTACGAATACGTCGTCATCGACGACTGCTGGTCGATGCGCGAGCGCGATCCGAAGACGAACGAGATCGTCCCCGATCCCGTGAAGTTCCCGCGCGGGATGAAATTCGTCGCGGACTACGTCCACCGCAAGGGCCTCAAGTTCGGCATGTACTCCTGCGCCGGGACGCGCACCTGCGCCGACTATCCGGGGTCGTACGACCACGAGTTCCTCGACGCCCGCACGTTCGCGCGCTGGGGCGTGGACTTCCTCAAGTACGACTACTGCGACATGCCGTTCTCCGGCCAGGCGGAGTTCTACTACCGCCGCATGGGCCAGGCGCTGCGCACCTGCGGGCGCGACATCCTCTTCTCCGCGTGCAACTGGGGTTCCGAGGACGTCTGGCGCTGGATCCGCACGACCGGCGCGGGCATGTACCGCTCGACGGGCGACATCTTCGACGCGTTCGAGTCCACGAAGTCCATCGCCGTCTCGCAGATGCCGAAGTTCGACACGAGCGCGCCCTACTGCTTCAACGACATGGACATGCTCACCGTCGGCATGTACAAGAAGGGCAACGTCGCGCACGGCAACGCCGCGACCCAGACCTTCGACGAATACAAGGTGCAGTTCGGCGCCTGGTGCGTCTGGGGTTCGCCCCTCATGCTCGGCTGCGACATCCGCTCGATGGACAAGGAGACGCTCGCCCTCGTCACGAACAAGGAACTCCTGAAAATCAACCAGGACCCGCTCGCGCTCCAGCCCTACATGCCCGAGACGTGCTGGCCGAACAAGGAGGAGCCGCGCGTCGCGGCGCGCCTGCTCGAGGGCAAGGACCTCGCGCTCATGTTCGTGAACTTCGGCGAGAACGACGCCTGGGGCCGCTTCCACCTCGAGCGCGTCGGCCTGCCGTACCAGTCCGGCATGAAGCTCAAGATGCGCGACGTCTTCACGAAGAAGATCTCGTACTCCGGCCGCGACACCGTCCCGTACCACATTCCGGCGCACACCTGCCAGGTCTACCGGTGCACGCCGGTGAACGCCTAGTCAACGGCCTTGCACGGCGTGGCGGGGGGTGGACACCCCCCCCCC
>JAFPUX010000560.1 GCA_017413145.1 Kiritimatiellia bacterium
GGCAGGATCGGCAGCGGTTCGGCGGCGAGCGGCAACGCCACCGGGCGGTGCGTCCCGGCCGCGAGGTTGCGCGCGGCCTCGGCGACGTCGCCCACGACCGTGGCGGCCGTCGGGAGGCGGCCCGCGCCGCGGCCGTAGTAGAGCGTCCAGTCGTCCAGGTCGCTCTTCACCATCGCGGCGTTGAAGACGCCGGAGACGGAGCCGAGCATGGAATCGGCGGGGACGAGCGTCGGCGCGACGCGCAGCTCGAGCCCCTCCGGGTGGCGCTTCTCGATCGCGAGCAGCTTGATCCGGTAGCCCATCGCGCGGGCTTCGGCGATGTCCGCCGCCTCGATCGTACCGCGGATGCCGCGGACGGGCAGCGCGTGCACGTCGGGCCGCACGCCCCAGGCGAGCGCCGCGAGGATCGCGGCCTTGTGCAGCGTGTCGAAGCCGTCCACGTCGAGCGTGGGGTCGGCCTCGGCGAAGCCGAGCTTCTGCGCCTGCGCGAGCACGTCGGCGAACGGCGCGCCGTCCCGCTCCATCGCGGTGAGGATGTAATTGCAGGTGCCGTTGAGGATGCCGTAGGCCTTCTCGATCCGGCAGCCGGCGAGGCCGTCGCGGAGCGAACGGATGATCGGGATGCCGCCGCCGACGGACGCGCCGAAGAAGAGGTCGACGCCCTTTTCCGCGGCAAGCGCGAAAAGTTCCGCGCCGGACTCGGCGAGGAGCTTCTTGTTGGCGGTCACGACCGGCTTGCCGGCGCGGAGCGCCTCCTCGACGAGCTTCTTCGCGACGCCCGTGCCGCCGATGAGCTCGACGACGACGTCCACCGACGGGTCGTGCACGGCCGCGAAGGCGTCCGTGCAGAGCACGCCCTCCGGCACCGCGACGCCGCGGTCGGTCGTCACGTCGAGGTCCGCGATTTTCGCGAGGCGGATGTCGAGGCCCGTGCGCTCGCGCAACGCGTCCGCGTTTTCGAGCAGGCCCTTGGCCGCGCCCGCGCCGACGGTTCCGAAACCGAGAATGCCGACACCGATCTGTTTCATTGGAAAAGTCTCCGGAAATGTTTCGAATGGGGCCGCATTCTACAAAATCCGCCCCGAAAAGGGAATAGAGCGTGCGGGGAGACCAAGGGCTTCGCGGAGGGCGTCGGCCTTGTCGAGCCGCTCCCAGGGGAAGCGCTTGCGGCCGAAGTGGCCGCCGTTGGAGGTGTCGCGGTAGCACCAGCCCTTCGGTTCCAGCAGCCCGAGCTCGCGCACGAGCATGCCGGGGCGGAAGTCGAAGAGCCCGCTCTCGAGCAGGACGCGCGTGGCCTTTTCCTCGGGCACGCGGCCCGTGCCGAAGAATTCGACGAAGAGGCTCGTGGGCTCCGCCATCCCGATCGCGTAGCTCACCTCGATCTGCACGCGCTCCGCCGCGCCCGCCGCGACGAGGTTCTTCGCCGCGTAGCGCGCGTAGTAGGCCGCCGAGCGGTCGACCTTGCTCGGGTCCTTGCCCGAGACGGCGCCGCCGCCGTGCGCGGCCGCGCCGCCGTAGGAGTCGACGATGATCTTGCGCCCCGTGAGGCCCGAGTCCCCCGCGGGGCCGCCGACCTCGAACCGGCCGGTCGGGTTCACGTGGAAGCGCGTCTGCGCGTCCACGAGCCCCGTGTCGCGCAGCTCGTCGCGCGCGATTTCCTCGACCGTGGCGCGGATCGTCTCGATCGGGACCGCCTCGGTCTGGTGCGAGACCACGACGTCCGCGATGCGCAGGACGCGGTGGCCGTCGTAGACGGCGGAGACCTGGCTCTTCGCGTCGGGCCGCAGCCACGGCACGCCGCCGCCCTTGCGTTCCCGCGCGAAACGGCGCATGAGCCGGTGCGACAGGAGGAGCGGCGCGGGCATGAGCTCGGGGGTTTCGTTCACCGCGTAGCCGAACATCATGCCCTGGTCGCCCGCGCCCTGCTCCTCCGCGGAGCCGCGCGAAACGCCCTGGTCGATGTCGGGCGACTGGCCGGTCAGCTTGTTCAGGTACTCGAACGTGTTCCAGCAGAAGCCCTCGGCGGGACGGTCGTAGCCGATGTCGCGCACGACGCCGCGGGCGATCGCCTCGTAGTCGAGCTCCTTGGCGCCGTCGAACTTGAGCTCGCCGAGGTTGGCGCAGAAGTCGGGGCCGACGAACGTCTCGGCGGCGACGTGGGCGTTCGGGTCGCGCGCGAGCGCGGCGTCGAGGATGGCGTCGCTGATCTGGTCGGCGACCTTGTCGGGGTGTCCTTCGGATACGGCTTCGGAGGTGAAGACGTGGATGCTCATCGAAGTGGAAGCGCGCTTCGCGCGCCAAGTGGAAAAGTGGAAAAAGCGGAAGGGGGGGATTACGCGAGGAAGGCGGCGTAGGCGCGGTGGGTGTACCAGCAGTCGATCTTGGAGGCCGCCTCCCAGGGGGCGTGCATGTTCAGCAGCGGCGTGCCGATGTCGACGACGTCCATCCCGTAGCGCGAGAGGAACATCGCGATCGTGCCGCCGCCGCCCTTGTCGACCTTGCCGAGCTCGCCGATCTGCCAGCGCACGCCGGCGCCGTCGAGCGTCGCGCGCAGCTCCGCGAGGAACTCCGCGCGGGCGTCGTTCGCGCCGGACTTGCCGCGCGAGCCGGTGTACTTGTTGATGCACGGGCCGGCGTGCAGCAGGGCGGTGTTGTTGGGGGCGTCGACGTCCGGGAAGTGCGGGTCGGCCGCCGCGGTGACGTCCGCCGAGAGCATCTTCGAGGCCTCGAGCGCGCGGCGCAGCACGATGTCGCGCGGCTCCTTCTCCTCGCGCTCGAGCAGCTCCGCGACGGAGTTCTCGAAGAAGGTGGACTCCATGCCGGTCGCGCCGACGGAGCCGATCTCCTCCTTGTCGCAGAGCAGCACCATCGCGGTGCGCTCGGGCGCGGCGGCGGGGCGGTCGAGCAGCGCGCGCAGCGCGGCGTAGGCGCAGACGCGGTCGTCGTGGCCGTAGCCGGCGAGGAGCGCGCGGTCGAAGCCGAGCTCGCGCGGGGCGCCGGCCGGGACGACCTCCAGCTCCGCGCTCTCGAGGTCCTGCTCCGTGATCCCGTAGCGGTCCAGCAGGAGGCGCAGGACGTTCTTCTTCACGGCGTCCTTCGCGTCCTTCTTCGCGCCGCGCACGGGCAGCGAGCCGACGATCGGGTCGAGGCTTTCGCCGGGGATCGCGTCGCGCAGGGGCTTGGACATCTGGTCCTGCCCGAGGTGAGGAAGGACGTCGGAGATGAGGAACACGGGGTCGCCGGGCTTGTCGCCGACCGCGATTTCGGCCGTGGTGCCGTCCTTGCGGACGACCACGCCGTAGAGCGCGAGCGGGAGCGTGACCCACTGGAACTTCTTGATGCCGCCGTAGTAGTGCGTGTCGAAGAACGCGAGGCCGCCCTTCTCCATGACGGGGACGGACTTGAGGTCGATGCGCGGGGCGTCCGTGTGGCCGCCGACGATGCGCAGGCCGGCCTTCGTGCCCTTCTTCCCGATCACGGCCGCCATGAGCGTCTTGCCGTGGTAGCCGCGCCAGACCTTGTCGCCGGGCTTGAGGGTCTTGAAGGAGTCCAGCGGGCGGAAGCCCTTCTTCTCGAGGAGCTTCACGGCTTCGGCGTAGGCGAGGCGCTCCGTCTTGGCGGCCCCGAGGAAGGAAAGGTAGTCGCGCGCGTAGGCCTCGACCTTCGCGGCCTCGGCCGCGGGCGGGGCGTCGGTCCGGCGCTCGACGAGGGCCTGCGCCGGCTTCTTGGAGGTGGATTTCATGCCGCGCATTCTAGCATCTTTTCCCCGAAAGGGGAAGGGTTTGACTTTCCCCGTGGAAACGGCTAGCATAATGCCCGTTTTACCCCCCAACCCAACGGAAACTCCAACCGTGAAGAACGAAACCAAACCGGATACCGGCCGCCCCGAGGCGGCCCCGCAGGCCCGTGTGTTGCCCCGCACGGGCGCGCGCGTCGTCGTCGAGGGGCTCGAGCGCATGGGCGTGGAGACGGTCTTCGCGTACCCGGGCGGGGCGATCCTCGACGTCTTCGACGAGCTCGCCAAGTCGGAGAAGCTCCACCTGATCCTCCCCCGCCACGAGCAGGGCGGCTCGCACATGGCCGACGCCTACGCGCGCGCCACGGGCAAGCCCGGCGTCTGCATCGTGACGAGCGGCCCCGGCGCCACCAACATCGTCACCGGCCTCGCCACCGCCAACATGGACGGCGTCCCGATGGTCGCCTTCACCGGCCAGGTCGCGACCTGGGCCGTCGGCAACGACGCCTTCCAGGAGGCCGACACCTGCGGCATCACGCGCCCGATCACGAAGCACAACTTCTTCGTGCGCGACGTGAACGACCTGCCGCGCATCATCGTCGAGGCGTTCCACATCGCCACGACCGGCAAGCCCGGCCCGGTGCTCGTCGACCTGCCGAAGGACGTGCAGATCGGCAAGACGTCCGTGCCGTTCCCCGCCAAGTTCGACCGCGTCGGCTACAAACCCTCCTACGAGGGCCACCCGAAGATGCTCTCGCGCCTCGCGCAGCTCGTGAACACGAGCAACAAGCCGCTCATCTACGCCGGCGGCGGCGTCCGCAGCGCCGGCGCCGTGAAGGAGCTCGCCGAGCTCGCGCACAAGGCCGGCATCCCGGTCGCGACGACGCTCATGGGCCTCGGCGTGTTCCCGGAGAGCGACCCGCTCTCGCTGCACATGATCGGCATGCACGGCCTGATCGCCGCCAACAAGGCGCTCAATGAATGCGACGTGCTGCTCGCGATCGGCGCGCGCTTCGACGATCGCGTGACCGGCAAGGTGAGCGAGTTCGCCCCGCACGCGAAGATCGTGCACGTCGACGTCGACCCGACGTCGATCGCCAAGAGCGTGCGCTGCGACCTCCCGGTCGTGGGCGACATCAAGCCCGTGCTGCGCGACCTGCTGCCGCAAGTGAACAAGGCGGACCACGCCGCGTGGCTCGCCGAGTGCGAGCAGTGGAAGAAGGAGGACCCGTTCTCCTGGGACGAGTCGCCCTCCGGCGCGATCATGCCGCAGTCCGTGCTCGCCGCGATCGACAAACTCACCAAGGGCGACGTGATCGTGACGACCGACGTCGGCCAGAACCAGATGTGGTCCTGCCAGTTCTTCACGCACGAGAAGCCGCGCAACTTCCTCTCCTCCGGCGGGCTCGGGACGATGGGCTTCGGCCTCCCGGCGGCCGTCGGCGCGCAGCTCGGCCGCCCCGGCGAACTCGTCGTGTGCGTGACGGGCGACGGCGGCTTCCAGATGAACGCGCAGGAGCTCGTCGTCGCGGTGGAGCACAAGCTCCCGATCAAGGTCGTCGTGCTCAACAACACGTACCTGGGCAACGTCCGCCAGTGGCAGGACATGATGTACAAGGGCGTCCACTCGATGACGCACCTCGCGCAGGCCGGCCGCATGAAGCAGGAACGCATCGAGCCGGACCCGGAGCTTCCGCCCTACCTGCCGGACTTCGTGAAGCTCGCCGAGGCGCACGGCGCGAAGGCGCGCCGCATCGAGAAGCCGGAGGACGTCGAACCCGCGCTCAAGGAAGCCTTCGCCGACCCGCACGTCTGGCTGCTCGAGTTCGTCGTCGAGCCCGAGGCGGACATCACCCCGATGATCCCCCCGGGCAAGACCCTCAAGGACCTCATCCGCAAGTTCAAGTAGGAGGCGTCGACATGGACCAGAAGCACATCATCAACGCCACCGTCGAGAACCAGCCGGCCGTCCTCTCGCGGATCGTCGGGCTCTTCTCGGGCCGCGGCTACAACATCGAGACGCTCAACGTCGGCCCGTGCGCCGACCCGCGCTTCTCGCGCATGACCATCACCGTGCCCGGCGACGAGCACGTGCTGGAGCAGGTCACCAAGCAGCTCAACAAGCTCGTCGACGTCGTGAAGGTCGTGGACCTCACGACCGAGAAGCACATCGCGCGCGAGCTCGTGCTCGTCGAGGTCGGCGCGCCGCGCCAGAAGCGACCGGAGGTGCTCGGCATCGCCGAAATCTTCGGCGCGGAGGTCGTCGGCGTGCGCGAAACCACGCTCACGATGCAGTACGTCGGGCGCGAGGACCAGGTGGACGACCTCCTGCGCCTCCTGCGCCCCTACACGATCGTGAACCTCGCCCGCA
>JAFPUX010000561.1 GCA_017413145.1 Kiritimatiellia bacterium
ACCGCGGCCCCTGCGAGCAGGAGCGCGGCGGCGGGAAAAGAAGGTCGGGCGGAGGGGGTCATAAGCCGGATTCTGTGTCCATCCTTGCGGCGTGGTTCGGATCATTCATCTGAGCGATCAACCCGGGATTGCGTCCGCCTCGCGGCGGGCTCCGCGCGGGCCGCGCGGGTTTGGTCCCCTATTCGATCTTGCTCCGGGCGGGGTTTTCCGTGCCGCGCCTCGTCTCCTCGGCGCGCGGCGGTCTCTTGCACCGCCCTTTCACCCTTGCTCCCGCGGGTCGCCCCGCGGGGGCGGTCTGGTCTCTGTGGCACTCTCCGTCGGCGCGGCTCGCCCGCGCCGCCCCCGCTTGTTGGGCGGGGCACCCTGCCCTGCGGAGTCCGGACTTTCCTCCGGCGCGAACGCCGGCGATCCGATCGCCCCTCCGCCCGACGGGAAACTACTTCTTGAAGACCAGCCGCCCGCAGTAGTCGCAGGCCACGGTCTTCATCTTGGCGGGTTCCTCCGCGAGCTTGGCGTTGCGCTGGGCCTCCTGCAGCTTCGAGGGCGGAAGCGACATGTGGCAGCCGGGGCAGCACTTGTCGGAGGCGCCGAGGTGCATCACGACCGGCCAGTACTTCTTGCCGAGGCGCTCGTAGTAGGAGAGGAACTTGCGCTTCTCCGGCACGTCGAGCGGGGCGACGAAGGCCGCGCGGGCCTCCTGCGCCTCGAGCAGCGCGCGCTGGGTCTTCGCCAGCTCCAGGTCGATTTCGCGGACGCGGTCCTCGATGAACTTCTTCTCCTCTTCGAGGAGGGCCTCCATGGAAGCGACGCTCTCCCGCGCGTCCGCGACCATCGCCTCCGCGTTTTCGAGGCGGGCCTTGTCGTCCTTGAGGGCGCGGTTCTCGCGCTCGATCTGCTGGCCCATCGCCTTGTATTCCTCGGCGGAACGCAGGGTCTGGCGCTGCTTCTCGTAGCGGGCGATGATCCCCTCGTGGGTGAGGATGTCCTCGCGGATCGCGTCGATGTTCTTCTCGCCCGTGCGGACGCCGGCGCGCGCCTCTTCGAGGCGCATCTCGACGCCGCCCACGCGGTCCGTCTCCTGGCGGCGGCGCAGCGGCAGGTCGCGGGCCTTCCGTGCCAGCTCGCGGATGGCGGCATCCTGCGTCTGCAGGGCATCCAGTTCTTCGATGACGCTCACGGTGTGTTTCTCCGTTCGTTTTGAAGTGAAATGACGGCCCGACAAGCTACCAAAACCGCCCCCCGGTGTCAAGCGTCGAACGCGGCGATCGGCCTGCGGAAACGCGGAAATCCGGCGGGGGTTCGCGCGGGCGGCATGTCGCCCGCGCGGCCCCCGCCGGGTCGGGAAGGCCGCGGCGCAAAGCACCGCGGCCGGAACCGCCGGGGCGGGCACCCTCGCAATTCGCCGAAAACATGGTTGTCCGACCGTAGTTCATCGAAACTTTTCGATCTCAATCGCACCGTGCGTGATTTTCGATTTCACCCTGTTTGATAATCGGGTTTCGGGATTCGGATTTCGGGATTCGGGTACCGCCGGCGAAAACCGAATCCCGTCCCGGCTTTCGGGGGTCCTTGCGCGGCGGGGCTTCGCCCGGCCGCGCGGCGGACGCCCCGGACGTTCCGATCGCCGGCGCCGCAATCGCGCGCGTGGCGGGGTGGACACCCCGCCACGCAGGCTCATACGGCAGCGGACGGCTCCGGGGCTGTGTC
>JAFPUX010000562.1 GCA_017413145.1 Kiritimatiellia bacterium
CGAAGGGCCGCCCGCTCGACCCGGACGAGGACGTCGACGCGCTCGCGGACGAACTCGCGCGCGATCCGCTCGCGGCGGTACGCCGCTTCATCCCGGACGGCGCGATGCCGCCCGTCACGACCTGCCGTTTCCCCGAGGACGAGCGCCGCGCCGTTCCGCTTCCCGCCGGCAACTTCCTGCTCGTCCGCGCCGCCGCGCCGTTCCGCGCGCACCTCGAATACGAGGCCGGCGGCCGCGCGCTGCGCAAGAGCGCCGGCTCGTTCGCGCTCGCGGACGGCTCGCACGCCGCGTTCGTCGACCACCCCGCCACGGACGCCGACGAACCGCTTCCCGCGACGCTCCGCCTCGAGCTCTCCGCGCCGGACCGCCCGGTGCGCGGCACCGTCGAGCTCCAGGTCCTCCCCGAGCGTCCCCGCGTCCCGAATCCCGAGAAGACGAGCGCCGAAGTCCGCCGCGGGGATTTCTCCGCGCTGCTCGTGAACGGCCGCGGCGCGATGGCGCACGTCCGCGCCCGCTTCGGCGAAGTGAGCAGCCAGTACGACGCGCTCCTCGCGGCCAACCCCGACCCGGCCGTCCCGTGCGACCGCGTCGTGCTGCTCCCGCGCGTCCGCGCCTGGATCGTGAACTGCGGCTTCTCGACGCCGCTCGACACCGCGTGCCTGCGCGGCTTCCGCGCCGACCCCGACCGCGTGCGCTGGACCTTCGACGCGCCGGTCGGCACCGGCCGCACCGTCGGCCTCGCCGCCGAGCTGCGCCTCGTCCCCGGCGAGAACCGCGCCGAGCTGCGCTTCGAGCGCGAGCCCGGCGGCGGCGACCCCGCCCGCGCGGACGACGGCGAAACGGTCGAGCTCGTCCTGCGGCCGGACGTCGAATCGCGCTCCTTCCACGAAAAGACGAAGGCCTTCACCGGCCCCGAACGCGACTTCCCCGCCGCCGTCGCGCCCTCCGCCGACGGCTTCCGCTTCGCGCCCCCCGGCCGCGTCCCGCTCGCCGTCCGGCTTGCGCCGGCCGGCGATGGTCGAATGGTCAACTGGTCGAATGGTCGAATGGTCGGACCATCAGACCATCAGACCATCAGACCATCGGACCATCAGACCTCCGGGACGAAGCCCCGCTTCGTCCCGGAACCCGAATGGCACTACATGGTCGCGCATCCGGCCGAGGCCGCACGCGGCCAGGACGGCTCCTCCGACCTCTTCAGTCCCGGCTGGTTCTCCGCGACCCTCGCCGGCGGCGACGCGGTCGTCCTCGCCGCCGCCGTGCCCGGCGGCGGCGGGTCTGAAAGTCTCGAAAGTCCGGAAGGTCTTGAAAGACGGAAAGTCGATGCTCGACCTTCAGATCTTCAGACCTTCGAGCAGTCGCTTTCCGCCGCGTCCCGGTCCTTCCTCGCCGTCCGCGAGGACGCGCCGACCGTGATCGCCGGCTTCCCGTGGTTCCTCGACTGGGGTCGCGACACGTTCATCGCGCTGCGCGGCCTGGTCGCGGACGGCATGAAGGACGTCGCGCTCGCGGTGCTGCGCAAGTTCGGCGCGTTCGAGGACCGCGGCACGCTGCCCAACATGATCTGCGGCAACGACGCCTCCAACCGCGACACCTCCGACGCCCCGCTGTGGTTCTGCGTCGTCGCGGGCGAGGTCGGCGGCGGCAAGCCGCCGTCCGACCTCGCCAAGGTCGTCCTCCGGATCCTGCACGGCTATCTCGCCGGCACGCCGAACGGCATCTGCGTCGATCCCGCGAGCGCGCTCGTCTTCTCGCCGCCGCACTTCACGTGGATGGACACGAACTGGCCGGCGGGCACGCCGCGCGAAGGCTATCCGGTGGAGATCCAGGCGCTCTGGATCGCCGCGCTCGACCTCGCGGCGACGATCGAACCGAAAGGCCCGTGGCGGGGTCTGCGCGACACCGCGCGCAAATCGCTGCTGCGCTTCTTCTGGTCGCCGGAACGCGGTTTCCTCTCGGACTGCCTCCACGCCGACGGCGGCTACCGCCCCGCGGCCGACGCGGTCGCGGACGACCATCTGCGCTGCAACCAGCTCTTCGCCGTCACGCTCGGCGCGATCCCGGCGGACCATCCCGCCGCGCGCGCGGTCGTTTCGTCGAGCGAGCGGCTGCTCGTCCCCGGCGCGATCCGCACGCTCGCGCCGGGCCGCACGGCCTTCGCGCTGCCGGTGCGCGCCTCGGACGGACGCCTCCTCAACGACCCGCACGCGCCCTACTGGGGCCGCTACGAAGGCGACGAAGACACGCGCCGCAAGCCCGCCTACCACAACGGCACCGCGTGGCCGTGGCCGTTCCCCTCCTACGCCGAAGCGCTCGTGAAGGTCTACGGCGCCTCCGCCGTCCCGGCCGCGCGCTCGCTGCTCGCCACCGCGCTGCCGCTCTTCGAAAGCGGCTGCATCGGGCAGCTGCCCGAAATCATGGACGGCGACGCGCCGCACGCGAGCCGCGGCTGCGACGGCCAGGCCTGGAGCGCGACCGAGTTCCTCCGCCTCGCCCGCCTGCTCGCAACGCCCTAGCCGCGCCTAGCGGTGGTGGCTGCGGCCGACGACGGCGAGGAACTCCGCGCGCGTGGCGGGGTCGTCGTGGAACGAGCCGAGCACGCTGCTCGTCGCCATCGCGGAGTTCTGCTTCTCGACGCCGCGCATCATCATGCAGAGGTGCTGGCATTCCATCACGACGCCGACGCCCTCGGCGCCGGTCTCGTCACGCACCGCGCGGGCGATTTCGCTCGTGAGCCGCTCCTGGATCTGCAGGCGCGCGGCGAGACAGTCGACGATGCGCGCGATCTTGCTCACGCCGAGCACCTTCCCGCGCGAGATGTAGCCCACGTGGCAGTGCCCGAAGAAGGGCAGCAGGTGGTGCTCGCACAGGCTGTACACGTCGATGTCGCGCACGACGACCATGTTGTCGCTGCCCGATTCGAACACGGCGCCGTTCACGACGTCGTGCGGCTTTTCCGAGTAGCCGCGCGTAAGGTGCGCGATCGCCTTCGCGACGCGCTCCGGCGTCTTGCGCAGGCCGTCGCGGTCCGGGTCTTCCCCGATTTCGAGCAGCAGCTCGCGGACGAGTTTTTGCACGCGTTTTCCGTTCATCGCGGTCCTCCCCTTCCCTACCAGTCGTCGCCGTCGCCGCCGTCGCCGTAACCGTCCTCGCCGTCGCTTTCGTCGCCGTCGTCTTCGTCGCCGTAGCCGTCGTCGTAGGGGTTTTCCTCGTCGTCGTCCGGCGCGCCGCCGCGGTCGGGCGGACGGAACGCGTCGGGATCGTCGGCGTAGTCGTCGAAGTCGTGGCCGTACTGCGTCGGGTTCGGGCCGACGGCGAGGCTCTCGACGGGCAGCGGGTAGTATTCGCCGGGCTTCGCGGGCGAGACGACGCCCGTGTGCCGCACTTCGAAGAACCAGTCGCCGTCCTCGGACTTGAACGCGTAGAAGAGGCGGCGCAGGCCGGTGCGAGGCAGGTCGTCCAGGAGCTTCATCTCCTCGTAGACGTCGACGTCGATCTCCGCCTTCTCCGGATCGGGCGGCAGCGTCGCGGGGATCGTTTCGCGCTCCTCGGTTTCGCAGTCCTCCGCGAGGAAGAAGAAGAACGGCCCCTCTTCGTCGAAGTCGACCGCGGCCTGGATCGCGACGTGCAGGTCGTAGAGATTCGACGCTTCGGCCATCTCGATGAAGCGCACGCACTCCTCGCCGTCCCACCACGGGCCGTCCGCGCACGAGACGCGGATGCGGTGCACCTGCGGCGCGGCGGGCGCGGCGGGCGGCGTCTTTTTCGCGACGGGCTTCTTGGCAGGCGCTTTCTTCGCCGGCGCGGCCTTTTTCGCCGGCGCGGGCTTCTTCGCCGGAGCAGGTTTCTTCGCGGGCGCCTTCTTCGCCGGCGCGGGCTTCTTTGCGGGAGCGGACTTCTTCATGGCAGGGCCTTTCAACCTTCAACTTTCAACTCTGCGCGCCGCCGGCAAAACCGGCCGCCCGCAGCAGCTCCATCGTGACGGGCTTCGCCGCGGGCGCGGCGAGGAGCGCTTCGACGTAGCGCGCGAGAATGTCGGTCTCGAGGTTGACGCGGTCGCCGGCGCGGCGCTCGGAGAGCGACGTCTCGCGCCACGTGGTCGGGATGACGTTCACCTCGAAGACTCCGGGCGCGGGCACGGCGCTCACGGTGAGGCTGACGCCGTCGAGCGCGACGGAACCCTTGTAGACGACGTACCGCGCGGCGTCCGCGCCTTCGCAGCGCAGGCGCAGGCGCCAGTCGCGGCCGGCTCGCTCCACGGACTCCACGCGCGCGGTCGCGTCGACGTGGCCCTGCACGACGTGGCCGCCGAGGCGGTCGGACGCGCGCAGCGCGCGCTCGAGGTTCACGGCC
>JAFPUX010000563.1 GCA_017413145.1 Kiritimatiellia bacterium
CCTCTTCGCCGAGGTTCATTCGACGAACGCCGGCTACTGCATCGACTTCGGCCACGCGCACTACGCGGGCGGCGGCGTGGACTACTGGCTCGACAAGCTCGGCGACCGGATCCTCACGACGCACATCCACGACAACCGCGGCCGCGACGACGAGCACCGCCCGCCGGGGTTCGGCACGATCCCGTGGCCCGACGTCATCGCCCGCCTCCGAGCCCTCGGCTACGACGGCTACGCGAACTTCGAGTCCGGGCCGTGGGAGATGCCGGACATGGTCGACGGCTACCGCCACGCCATCGAATACTGGCGCGAGTGCGAGCGCATCGCCGCCGGCGGGTAGCGGCTATCCCTTCGCGGACTTCTTGCCGCGCAGGGCCGCGATGCTGGTGTGGAGGTTCTGCGCGATCTTCTTGCGCAGGTGGCTCTCGTCGAAGAAGCCCGTCTTCCAGGCGACCTCGCCCACGGTGAGGTTCGTCGTGCGGAAAAGTTCGACGGCGCGGCTCAGGCGGAGCGAGGCGAAGTACTTGGCGGGTCCGCAGCCGAAGGCGTCCTTGAACGCGCGCAACAGCGTGCTCTGCGACATCGCGGCGAGGCGGGCGAGCTTGTCGACGCGCAGGCGCTCCGCGAGGTGGCACTGCATGTAGTTCACGACCCCGCCCAGCCGCCAGTCGGAGCGGGCGGGCGGGACGACGCCGACCGTCTCGCGGGCGAGCAGGATCACCACGGACGAAAAAAGCGACCCGAGGAAAAGCGAGCTGGCGGAGCCGGGTTCGCGCCGCTCGCGCACCATCGCCTCGAGCAGCTCGCGCGCTTCCTTGAGCGGCTTCGCGGGCAGGCGCGCGACGACGCCCGAAAACGGGTTCTCCTCCGCGCGGTCCGCGGGCGGGTAGACGAAGTCGACGAACGAGAATCCGCTCAGCGCGAGCATCGGGATCGGGACTTTCGCGTCGTAGAGCAGGTTGTAGAGCTCCGAGTCGGCGGACGTCTTCGGGTACGAGTGGCGCTGGCCGGGGTGGAGCACGAAGAAGTCGCCGCGCGAGAGCCGCGCCGACTCGCCGCCGATCTCGTGCTCGACCCAGCCCTTCGTCACGATCACGAGCTCCGAAAACTCGTGGTCGTGCACGGGCACGCGCTTGCCGCCGCCCGCCATCCGGCGGACCACGATCGGGAACTGGTTCTCGCCGAAGTACAGCGAGTAGGGGAGCGTCTTGGACGTGTCGGTTTCCATGGGCCTCAATCGATGGCGCGAATCTACCCGATTTTGCGGATTCTGTCAACTGGAAATCCCGCGTGGATTCCGCTAGAATCGGCCGCATGTTCCACGACGTTCCGGACCTTCCCTTCTACGTTTTCGACATCGACGGCACGCTGACGCGCTACGTCGACTTCGATCCGGCGTCGTTCCTGCACGGCAATTTCCTCTTCCCGATCGTGCGCGACCTGATGGTCGAGCGCGGCGCGGATCCGGACGAAGCGGCCGCCGCGATCCTGCGCGAGACGGAGACGAACGTCTACTGGGACTACTGCGACCTCGTGAGCGCGTTCGGCCTCCCGGCGCCGGAGGCGTACCGCCGCTTCCGCGCGTGGCACGCGGCGCACGTCGCGCCGCACGAGGACGCCGTCGCGCTCGCCCGCGAGCTCAAGGGCGCGGGCAAGCGGCTCTTCGTCGTGAGCAACAACCCCTTCACCGGCTGCCTGATGAAACTGCAGGCCGCCGGCCTCGCGGACGACACGGGCAGCGACGTCTTCTCGCAGATCCTCGGCACCAACGTCCTGCGCGGCTGCAAGTGCGCGCCCGGCGTCTGGCGGCGCGCCTTCGACCGTCTCGCCGTCGACCCGGCGCTCGTCTGCACCGTCGGCGACAACCCCGTCGAGGACCGCGACCTGCCGCGCGCGTGCGGCGCCGGCGCCTGCTACCTCTTCGACCGCGGCCGCATCGAGCGCGGCATCGACGGCGCCGGAACGGCGCCGTCGAGTGACGAGTGACGAGTGACGAGTGACGAGTGACGAGTGACGAGTGACGAGCGACCGATAGACCGTGTGACCATCAGACCATCAGACCACCAGACCATTTGACCGACAGACCATGAACATCTCCGAATCGCTCTACCGCAAAAAGGCCCTCGGCGCGTGGCTCGGCAAGGCCGTCGGCGGAACGCTCGGCGCCCCGTGGGAGGGCTGCCGCGGGCCGCTCGCGCTCACCTTCTACGACCCCGTGCCGACGGACATGGTCCCGAACGACGACGTCGACCTGCAGGTCGTCTGGGCGTGCCGTCTCGCGACGGACTGGAAGGGCGTCGTCTCCTTCGCGAACTTCTCCGACGCCTGGCTGAACAACATCGGCTTCGCGCTCGACGAATACGGCGTCGCGAAGCGCAACCTCGCGCGCGGCGTTCCCGCGCCGCACTCCGGCGCCTACGACAACGCCTTCACGGACGGCATGGGCGCGGCGATCCGCTCGGAAATCTGGGCGCTCCTCGCGCCGGGAGACCCCGCCACGGCGGCGCGCCTCGCGCGCGTCGACGGCTCCGTCGACCACGCCGGCGCCGGCGTCCACGCCGAGCAGTTCCTCGCGGCGCTCGAAGCCGCGCTCTTCGAAACCTCCGACCTGCGCGCCGCCATCGCCGCGGGCCTCGCTCAAATCCCGGCCGGTTCGCGCCTCGCGGAGGCCATTGCGGAGACGATGCGCCTCTGCGACGCCGGCGGCGACATCGCGTCCGTCCGCCGTGCCATCCTCGAGCGGTGGGGGAGCGAAAACTTCACGGACGTCTCGATGAACCTCTCGTTCGAGGTCGCGGCGCTCCTGCTCGGCGGCGGCGACTTCGCGAAGACGATCTGTCTCGCCGTGAACTGCGGCCGCGACGCCGACTGCACCGGCGCCACCGTCGGCGCGATCATGGGCATCCTCGACCCCGACGCGATCCCGGCCGAGTGGCTCGCCCCCATCGGGCGCTCGCTCGTCCTGAACGAAGGCATCTCGGGCATCGAGCCGCCCCCGACGCTCGACGCGCTCACGGACCTGGTCGTCTCGCTCCGCGACCGCATCGTCATCGACGACGCCGAGCCGCCGTGCCCCGACCTCGGGCGCTTCGCCATCCGCTGCCGCCGCGGCCTGTACCGCCCGTGGTTCGCCTACGACTGCCTCCGCACGCGTCCGCAGGAGCAACCCCTCTCCGAGGAGGTCCTCCTCCCCGGCAACGTCTCGACCGTCGACTTCTCCGGCCTTCCGCCGGAGTCGCTCCTGCTGCTCGAGACGGACCTCTCGTTTCCTGCCGACCGCGACGTCCTGCTGCTCGTGAGCACGACGGCGGACTTCCGCGCGTGGCTCGACGGCGAACCGGTCCTCGGGCAGGAATGCGGGCCGTTCGTCCCGGCGTTCCACCGCACGCCGGCCAACCAGCGCAAGGCGCTCCGCCTCGCCGCCGGCGTCCACAAGCTCCGCATCGGCCTCGCCCCGGCGTCGGAGGACATGCGTTCCGCGCCCCTCGCCTTCGGCCTCGCCGATCCCTCGGATTCCGCCTGGCTCCCCGACGCCGTCTACGCCCGCTAGCTTTGCGGAGCGTGACGGGAATCTACCCGTTTTTGCACGTTCCGCCAGGTGGACAAACCGGGGGGCGGTCTGGTAGAATCGGGCGCGTCAACCCCATCCGGAAGCCGCCGTGCCGATCATCAGTCCAGCCACCCGCCACAACCGCAAGACGCGGTTCGTATGCGCCGCGATCTTCGTCGTCCTCTCGATCGGCGCGCTCACGATGCTGTACCCGTTCTCGCTCATGCTCGCGGGTTCGGTGCACAGCGAGGCGGACGACCAGGAGATCACGCCGTGGCCGTCGTTCTGGACGGACGACACGGTGCTCTTCCGCAAGTACGCCGAGAGCAAGCACGACGTCTCGCTCGACGGCATCGGCGAGGCGTGGGGCGCGCAGCAGACGGCGTGGCGGCGCATTTTCGAGCCGGCGCCCGTCGCGGACGCGGCCGCGCTCGCGGACTGGAAGGCCTGGCGCGCGACGCCGGAGGCGCGCGAGGTCGGCATCCTCGGCCACGTCACGGGCGCCCGCCTCCTCCCGAAGAACGCGCGCCTCTTCCGCGCGCGGCTGGAGGAATCCTACGGCGGCGACTTCGCGCGCTTCCGCCGCGAGACCGGCGCGACCGCCGCCAGCTGGACCGGCGTGAACCCGCCCGTCGAGCGCATCGGCCGCCACGCCAACCACGCCTCCTCGCCCAAGCTGCTGGACGCCTTCAGGGCCTTCAAGCGCGACGCGCCGCCGGAGGACCTGCACTTCCCGAACCCGGAGGGCGCCTTCGCGCTGGCGTACCTGCCGTCGGTCCACGGGCCGGACACGGCCGCGTGGGGGACGAACCTTCCCTCGTGGGCGTCCGTGCGCCTCGCGCGGCGCATGCCGTCCGGCGGCGGCGCGCCGGCGGACGACTGGCTCGCGTTCGTCCGCAATCGCGCGCCGCTGGACTGCGTCCGCCTCGACGAAGCGGCGGCGCC
>JAFPUX010000564.1 GCA_017413145.1 Kiritimatiellia bacterium
CCGCCCGCGATGTTCCCTGGGAAGCCCCCTTGGTAAACCGTTCTCCCGCCATCCTTTGGATTTTCGCGGGCGGGACGCCCGCGCCCCCAGGCGTCTCCCTCGACCGCGAAAGGCCAAATGATATGTCTATATTTACATAGAAATGCGATTTTCAACTGTTTTCAACAAACAAGGCCATTTTCTGCCCGTCCTCCATTGAAACCCTTACACTTTTTGCTCACACCCCCCCGCTTCCAATACCGCTTGTGGCAAACCGAAAAAACGCCCCGCAATTTTCTGCGGGGCGTGGCATCGTCGTCGGATGGCCGTCGCGGTTACTCGAAGAGTCCGATGCGGACGAAGAGCACTCGGTACAGGTCGAAGGCGAGCTTCTCGACCCGGACGGACCTGCCGTCTTCCGCGACCGTGACAATTGCCTCGTCCGCCGGCTGCCAGTCGGGCTCGACGAGGTCTTCGGTCACGTACGCCTTGGCCGTCGCGCCGACAAAGCTCTCCGTATCGTCCGTGGCGACAAGCGTGAAGGACGCCGTGCCGGTCTCCGAGTCGAGGACGAAATCTTCGATGTTCCCGATGACCATCTCCACCGGCCGTTCGAGGACCGTGTACGGAGCAGCCGCATCCGGAGCATCGGCCCGCGCGCCGCTCGGGTACAGATGGGCATTGGCGAGGAATTCGTACGCGACCTTCTGGGAGAACCAGCCGCCGGAGACGGCAATCGTACCGCCGTCCGCATAAAGCGCGGCGCTCGTGCCGATGACCGTGCCGTCGGTGACTTCGATCGAGCTGTCTCCGATCGCGCACAGGCCGTAGCGGCCGCTGAATGTACCGCCATTCACGGTCAGCACCGAGGATTCACCGGAAACGCTCGCGGCCTTGTCGTTCGGGGCGGAGAAGGTGCCGCCGTCGACCGTGGCGCTCGCACCGGCACTGACTTCGATGGCCGAAGCGGCGCCGCTGGCGGAAATCTCCACGCCGTCGATTGCCACGTAGGAACCGGCTCCCGTCACCCAGAAGGCGGTATAGCTGGCGCTCGAAACCGTGCCGCCCGAGACAGTGGCGGTCGCACCGGCGGAGATCTTGATCGGGTTGGAACCCGTCGACTCGATCGTGCCGTCTTCGAGGATGAAGCCGGAATCCGTCCCGGAGACGGCAACCGCGCGTGCCACGCTCGTGATGGAACCGGACAGAACCTCGATGATGCCGCCGCGTTCCGCATAGACTGCGGCAGCCCTTTCGTCCGTGCCGACGATTGTCGCACCGTCCACCGTCACCGTGCCGTCGTCGGTGGCCTTCAGGAGTCTGCCGTTGCCGGAGAGCGAGAGCCCTTCGCCGAGGACGATGCTGCCATCGTTCGCGACAAAGGCGCCGTCCGTCGTGACAGTGGACTCGATGGTGCCGTTGACGATTTCGACCGTGGCCCCCGACACCGTGCAGGCGCCGGTCATGGCGTTGGTGAAGCCGCCGAGGTCGATCACGAGATTCTTCCCGATGGAGAACTCGCCCTCGGAAACGTTCGCAAGGAGCGTCACCGTGCCGTCGGCGGGTGCGCCTTCGACTGCCGCAGCGAGCGTTGCGTAGTAGTTGTCCTCGTTGTCCTTCGCGACCGCCGGGACGATGGTGAGCGTGCCGGCCACGTAGGTGACCTCGTAGTTGCCCTGGAATTGCTCGCCGGTGGGCGTGATGGCGTACTCTCCGCCGAGCTCCTCGCCTTCTTCGCGGACGAACGAGTATTCCACCGCGTCCGCCTCGTCCAAGAGCCCTTCCACCGTCGCGGTGAATTCGGGGTCGGCGGCGCCTTCAGCCTTCGTGGCGTCGTCGGCCGTGACCGTGACCGGCGCTGGCGTGATCGTGAAGGTCCCGTCGGCCACCTCGAAGGTCGCCGCGACGTTGTCGTCGTCGTAGCTGAACTGCGTCGCCGCCAGCCCGAAGGCGTAGTCGCCCGCATCCGTGCCGGCAACCGTCTCCGGCCCGGTGAAGCCGACCTTCTCTTCATTGTAGAGGCTCGACTCGCTCGCCAGCGTGTACGCGACCGCTCCGGTCTGTTCGGCACCCGTGTAGACCGCGGAAACGTCCGTGCCGGTCACGTTGACGGTGATGGTTGCCGGAGTGATCCTGAGGAATCCGTCGTCCACCTTGAACGTCGCCGCGATGTTGTCGTCGGCGTAGGCGAAGTCGGAGTCGGCCATGCCGTAGGGATAGGCGTCCACTTCGGTGCCGGAAACCGTCTCCGGACCGTTGTACGACACCTTCGATTCGTCGAAGAGCTCGTCTTCGCTCGACAGCGTGTATGCCACGTCGGCGGTTTGTTCTCCGCCCGTGTAGACCGCCGTCGAGGTCGTCCCGGTCACCTTGACGGTGATGGCCGCCGGTTCAATCGTGAAGACCGAGTCGGTCACTTCGAAGGTCGCCGCGACGTTGTCGTCGACGTAGCTGAAGTTGGTGGCCGTCAAGCCGTAGGGGTAGGCCCCCGCGTCCGTGCCACTGACCGTCTGCGGTCCCGTGTAGACGACGTTCGCGAGGTCGTACAAGTCATCCTGGCACGAAACCGAGTAGGTCACCGCACCGGTCTGTTCCTCTCCCGTGTAGGGAACGGGCGCCGCAGCCACCCCCGTCACCGTGATGGCGATCTCGGCGGGAGTAATCGCGAACGCCGCGTCCGTCACTTCGAACGTCGCCTCGATGTTCTCGTCCGCGTAGCTGAAGTCGCCGGCTTCCAGGCCGTAGGCGTAGCTGCCAACCGTCGTGCCCGACACCGTCGCGTCACCTGCGAACACGACCTTCGTCTCGTCGAAGAGCTCGCTGTCGCTCGCCAGCGCGTACGCCACGTCCGCCGTCTGTTCGGCGCCGGTGTACGTCTCCGTCGAGCCCGTCCCCGTCACCGTCACCGTGATCGACGCCGGGGCGATCGTCCAGTCGATTTCCTTGGCAGCCGAGGTCCCGTCAGCCCACTCGTAGTTCGCTTCGAGCGTCGCCGTCGCGGTGTAATCGCCCGCGTTGATGGCGGTGTTGCCGGCGAGCGTGTAGCCCGTGCCCGCCACGACGCCGGTCTTCTCCGCGCCGTCGTAGACGAGGCCCGTCTCCGCTTCCGGAATGGCGACCTTCGCCGCCGTGATTTCGTAGTCCGCGCCGGTGAAGGCGATTTCGTAGTTGTCGCCCGCGGTGAGGGTGCCGAGGAGAATCGCGTAGGTGCCGACACCGTCGCCCTCTTCGCGCGCCAGCGCGCCGGAGAACGCGTTGCCTTCGACCAGTTCGCCGGCCGTGTAGGTTAGCTCCTTGGCCGCCTCGCCGTACACCTGCGTCTTGGCGTCCGCGGTCACCGCGACCGTCGCCTTCCCAATCGCCCAGTCGATTTCCTTGGCGGTCGAGGTGTCATCTTCCCAGATGCAATGGTCGGCAAGCGTCGCCGTGGCGGTGTAGTCGCCCGCGGCCGTGGCGGCCGTGGTGCCGGCGAGCGTGTAGCCCGTGCCCGCCGCGACGCCGGTCTTCGCGGTACCGTCGTAGACAAGGCCCGTCTCCGCTTCCGGAACGGCAATCACTTCGTTCCAACCGCGGGTTTCGATTTCCTCGGCGCCTTCGACCTCGTCCGGATTGGCGAGGATGATGTCCTCGGGGCTGATTTCGACGCGGAAGGTCTGCTTCGCGGCCGGGGTGTCCTCGTTGTAGAAGGCGTACTCGCGGTAGACGACCGTTTCCCCGGCGATGAGTGCGCGGACGCTTTCCGCAGAAAGCGGCACCCAGACGCCGATGTAGTAGCGGCCGTCGATTGTCCCGTCGTTGTTGTTCGCGAACGAGCTTCCCGTGCGGGCGTCGCTGCCGCCGAAGAGGCCGTCCTGGCAGGCGTTGCCCGCCCGGTCGTACTTGATCTTCGCGATGTTGGCGGCGGTCACGCTTTCCGGTGCAATCACGTTGACGCCGACCCACGCGGCGACCCAATTGCGGCCGAGGGAGGCATCGACCGCGCTGTACGGGATCGTGAGGTCCGCGTAGGAAGCGGTGTTGCCGTCCACCGTCGCGCCCGAGGTGACGGGCACCATCGTCCAGGTGTTGTCCACGAACTGCGCGGTGTAGGTGGTGTCGTTCGTGACGGCCGTGGAGATGTCGGGCAGCCAGCAGGTAAAGAGGAATCCTTCCTTCTCCGGGTCGGTGGCCGGGGCCGTGGCGGGCTCGCCGTCGGCAACGACCGACGAGGCGAAGGTCGCGCCTTCGGAGACGAAGGTGACCGTGCGCGCGGTCTTGACCGTGTACTTGCCGCCCTCGGCGATGGTGGTCGGGGCGAGACCTTCGCCCGCGAATTCCACAGGAACCTGTTCGTCGAACCAGCCGCAGTTGACGGTAATCGTGGAGTCAGGATCGCGGTCGACCTCCAACGCGCCGGTGAAGACGCCGGCTTCGACGGTCACCGATCCGGCTTCTTCCGCGAAAATGGCATCGTCCGTCGCTTCGACGACCGTTCCGTCTCCCGTGACGGTGACGGCCGCGCCATCCGACCAGATGCCGATGCCCTTGAAGTCCACGACCACGTTGGCAAGCTCGGTGTCGCTCCAGGCGACGATGGCGCCGCCGCCGTTGGCGGCATAAGGAAGGCCGTCGCTGGTGACGGTCGTCCCGTCGATCGTGCCGGTGCCGCCGCGGATTTCGATGGGCTGCTGGAAGTGGTCGTAGTCCCCGCCCTTGTTTTCGGCATTCGCCGTGATGGTGCCGCCGGTGATGGCGAATTCGCCGCCGCGGATGCAGATGGCCGTCCGGTTGAACTTGTCGATGTCCACGTTCTCGATGGTGAGCGTGCCGTCGTAGGCGGTCGCCGTCTGGATCAGGGTGTAGCCGAACTTGTTGAGATAGTCCGTGTCGCCGAACTCCGTGAGCGTCAGGTTCTTGAAGGTGATGTCGCCGCATTGGACGAAGAACCCGCGGACGTTGCTGCCTTCCGCGCCGTCGAATTCGACGTCGGGGGCGGTCGCGTTGGCCGTCACGTTGGGAATGGCGGCGTTGCTCGGTCCCTTGACCGTGTGGCCGTCGCCGTCGATGACGAGGTCCTCGTGGTCGATGAGGATGCCGCCTTCGGCGAAGGAGATTTCGTCGTCCGCGAGGAGTTGCACCGTCGCGTACGCTTCCGGGGTGTGTGCGATGGCTTCGCGCAGGGAGGCGTAGGTGCCGATCTCTTCCTCGGTGACGCCGCCCTCGCCGTCGTCGTAGGAGATGAACACGCGGGCGACGGCCGTGACGCCATCGTCGTACACCGCCTCGTACGCCGCGTTCGTGTACACCGGCGAAACGGTTTCGGGCGTCCACCCGGTGAACGAGTAAATCTTGCCGTCTTCGGCGTAAGGCGGCGGATTCCGCGGGATGTCCAGGCTGGTTCCATGGTCGTATTCGCCTTCGGACACCCCGTTGTGCCATGTGAAGGTGACGGTGTAAGTGTAAATCGTCATCGTCGTGCCGCTCGCGTCCAGCGTGTAGTCGTGCGCCATGACACCGGCGGAAATCTCGTACGTCGCCGTCGTCTCGTCGGAACCGGTGACGTGGTAGCCCTCGACCGCCGTGTAGGTCACGTCGACCGCCGTACCCGCCTCGACCGCGTAGAGCGTCGCCCCGTTCTCACCGGCCGTCCCGACCAGCGCCACCCCGTTGGTTTCCGCACTCACCGTCGCGTTCGCCACCGCAGGCACCGTCAGCGTCACGATGTCCCGCGTCCAGTAGGCCACGAGTTCGATGTCTTCCGTCACCGGCGTCGCGAAGTCGTATTCTTCGCCCCCCAGCATCCAGTACTGGAAGCTCCAGCACGCGTATTCCGGCGCTTCCGGCTCCGTCGCCGTTGCGCCCTTCGCGATCTTCTGCGCTTCGGGCGCTTCGCCCTTGTCGGTCGCGAACGTCACCGTCACCGCCTCGTGCACCACGTACGCCCCGCCTTCCAGCACCGTCACGTAGCTCTCGTCCACGAAGCTCATCGCCCCGGCCGCCGCAGAGTCGTCGCCCAGCGCCGGGTCCACCTGCGAGAACGTCCCGCCCGTGATCGTGATCAAGCTCCCGCTCTGGGCGTTCGCCTGGTTGAGGGCCATGCCCGTCCATTCCGGCTTGTACCGGTACGGAACCGTCGTCGTGTTCGCATACGTCCCGCTTTCAATGGCCAGCGAGGCCCCCGCGAACGGATAGGCGCAGGCGCCGCATTCGCTGTCCACCGTCACCTCGAGGTCCGCCAGCGTCGCGTCCGCCCCGCCCCGCACCGTGATCGCGTACACCCCGTCCGCGGCGATGGCCGCGTCGTCCTGCGTGCAGTCGATGACGCCGTTCGTGATGACAACGCTACCGCTCTTCACGTCGAACGCGCTGCCGTTGCCACTCGTCCCTTCACGCGTGACCGTGTAGCCGCCCAGGTCAATCGCCAGCGAGTTCCCCGCGCCGGGGGCCACGTCCACACGCGCATCGAGCGTCACGTCATCCAACAGGCGGACCGTGTCACCGTCCTGCGCCGCGCCAACCGCCTGCGCCAGCGTCGAGTAGTAGTACGTCTCTGTCCCGTCGGCGGAAATCCGCGACGCAACCGCACCGGAAATCGTGAACGTGCCGGGCACGTAGCTCACTGCGTAGTTGCCCTGCGCCGCGTCGCCCGAAGGCGTGATGGCATAGGTCCCGACGGTCTCGCCTGCGGCGCGAGCGAGCGAGTAGGACACCGTGTCGGTGCCAAACAGTCCCGAAACCGTCGCCGTCAGCTCCGGATCCGCGTTCCCCGCCACCTTCGACAGGTTGTCGGCCGTGACCGTGACTGCCGCCGGGGTGATCGAGAAGTTCGCATCCGTGACGGTAAACACCGCTTCGACTCCAGCGTCATCATAGCTGAAGTGACTGGCGCTTAGCCCGTAGGCGTAGTCGCCGACCGTCGTTCCGGCAACCGTGGTCTCCCCGCTGTAGTTCACCTTCGACTCGTCGTAGAGCGCGTCATTGCTCGACAGCGTATAGGCCACCGTGCCGGTCTGCTCAGCGCCGGTATACGTCGACGACGAGGCCGTGCCGGTCACCGTCACGGTGATGGAAGCGGCTGTAATGGAGAACGTGCCGCCCTCCACGCTCACCGTGTAGTTCGGGTTTTCACCCGCCGTCACCGTGATGGCGTAGTCGCCGACGGCCTGCCCCGCTTCGCGCGAAAGCGTGTAGTTGATGGTGTCGCCGTCCACCGCGCCCGTGACGGTCGCCGTCAGCGCCGGGTCGGTGGTCGAATCGTTGTCGTAGGTCTTCGTCTGGTCGTCGGCAGCAATCGTCACGGCCTTCTTCACAATCTGGAATGTGGCCGTTTGCGTGCCCGTGTAGTCGCCCGTGCCCGTCAGGATCACCTTGGCTTCGTTGGTGACCGACGTGTTGTCAGCCCACTCGACCGTGTAGTCGGTATCGGCAACCAGCGCTACCGCATCCGCCATCGCATCGCCCTGCCATGTCGCCGAAGGCGCGGGTTCGATTGGCGAGCCGGTGTATGTCTGGTCGGCAATCGCGGCAATGACCGCCTGCGCGATGTCGCGCTTGAGGTATCTGTCGTCTTCCCACGCATATCCCGCCGGCGCTTCCTGGACGTACTCCTCATCCTTCTCGACCGTTGCCAGTTCCGCCCCCTGCGCCATCACGAGCGCTCCCGTATGCGTCCCGCTCTCCAGCGTCAGGCTGAACCCGTTCCCCGCGCTGTTTCCGGACGCCGACACTTCGATGTCGCCGTCAATCACGCTATCGCCCTTCACCGTCACGCTCACCGACGGATAGCTCGCGTACCGGCAAACGTCGAACGCAAACCCGCCGGCCGGGTTCGCGTTGATCGTCGTGTCGTCGATCACGATCTCGCCGTTGTTGTTGCTCAGCGTGTACGCCGAGGCGTAGTCCGGGTTGTCCAGCGTCAGCGTCATCCCGTCCAGCGTCAGGTCGCTGTAGTTCTGGATCAGCATCTTCGCGTTCTCGGAGTAGATTGTCCCGTCCTTGAACGTGATCTTGTTGTCCTTCAGCAACTGGAATGCCTGC
>JAFPUX010000565.1 GCA_017413145.1 Kiritimatiellia bacterium
ACCCCGGTTTCGGGCGCCGGCACGAACGTCGGCACATACGACTACGGTCTCGCGACCTCGCAGTTCTCCTACAATGACGAGAACGTGACCGCCACGTTTGCGGTGACGGACGGCTTCTTCGCGATTTCGCCCGCCGCGGTCACGGTCACGGCGGACGACAAGTCCAAGATCGCCGGCAACGCCGATCCGGATCTGACCGCCACGGTCGAGGGAACGATCGGAACGGACACGGTCGCCTACGAGCTCGCCCGCGCCGAGGGCGAAGCCGCCGGCGAATACGCGATCACGCCGACGGGCGACGCGGTTCAGGGCAACTACGCGGTCACCTTCGTTCCCGGCACGTTCAGGATCATCGGCGCGCAGGCGATGGTCATCTCCGTCGCCGATGCCGAAACCGGCGCCACCACGACGAACTACGTCGCCACTCTCGCCGACGCGTTCCTCGGCGGAGACAACGGCGCGAAGGACGGCGACACGGTCGAACTCCTCGGCGACGTGACGCTCGACGCCCGGATCCTCGTCACGAATTCCGTGACCATCGACCTCGGCGGCCAAACGATCACCCGCACCGCGGCGCCCAACCGCGACAACGGCAGCGTGTTCCGCGTGGACGGCGACTACGACGTGACGATCAAGAACGGCGCGATCGACTGCAGCGGCGTCGACGACACCTCGGTGATCGGCGACGGCGTCTTCGCCATCGACGTGAAGAACGGCGCGGACCTCACGCTGGCCGACCTCGACATCACGGTGGACAGCCGGAACGGCGCGTGCGTGTATCCGTGGGCCGGTTCGACCGTTGCCATCGAAAGCGGCAACTACGCCAACCGGACCGACGAGCCTTACGACTACCACAGGAACGCCGCCAACGAAAAGGACTGGGTCGGCATGGCCGTCAACCAGGCCAACGTCGCCGAGACGCTCATCACGATCCGCGGCGGCACGTTCTCGCAGGTCGATCCGGCGCTCGGCGACGATTCCGCCGCCGCGGGCGCGATGACGTTCGTGGACGACGCTTTCATCTCGGTCGCCGAGGGCGGCGCATTCACGGTCCGTCCGGCCGTCGTCGTCACGTTCGAGACGGCCAAGGGCGAGGCGCCCGCGGCGCAGAAGATCGCCGTCGATTCGGCGGCGGCCGATCCGGACGCGCCGCAGGAGACGGGCTGGACGTTCCGCGCATGGACGCTGGACGGCGCGGACTGGAACTTCGCGGACGGGGTCCCGGAAGACATCACGCTCGTCGCCGACTGGACGCCGAACGCCGACACGCCCTACGCGGTGCACTACCGGTTCGCGACGATCGCGGACGCGACGGAATACGTCGCCGACGCGGCGCTTCTCGCGGACGCCGGCAAGACCGGCACGACCGACACGACGACGGCGGAAACCGCGCCGGCGGTCGAAGGGTTCGCGGCGAAGCCGGTGGAACAGGTCAACATCGACGCGGACGGCTCTGCCGTCGTGACGGTCTACTACGACCGCAACCGCGTGACGATTTCGTTCGATTCCAAGGGCGGCAGCGCCGTCCCGTCGCTCGAAGGCGTCTACGGCGCCGCGGTGTCCGCGCCGGCGGATCCGACGAAGGAAGGCTTCACGTTCTTGCGCTGGACGCCCGGCGTGCCGGAAACGTTCCCGGCTTCCGACCTGTCGCTCGTCGCGAAGTGGGACCGAAACTTCTACGTCCTGCGCTGGCTCGACCACACCGGCGTCGCGTCCTCGACGGAAATCGACTTCGGCGATCCGCTTCCGGACGTTTCGACCGTGGCGGCCCGCCCCTGGACCGGCCACACGTTCAAGGCGTGGACCCCGGATCCGGCGGATTATCCCTCGATGCCCGCCGCGAACCTCGACTTCACCGCGACCTGGTACACCAACGTCGTCCCGCCGGCGGCGATCGCCTCCAAGGTCTACGACGGAACGCTCCAGACGGCCGACGTCGAGCCGGTCGACGGAATGGTCGTGAAGACCAACGCCGGCGGCACGGACGCCGGGACCTACGACGTCGTCCTCTCGCTCGCCAACGCCGACGGGTACATCTGGGACGACGGCACGTTCGAAGACAAGACGTTCGCGTTCGTGATCACGAAGGCGGCGGCGACGATCACGGTCGCGGACGCGTCGAAGACCTACGGAGACGCCGATCCGGTCTTCACGGGCGCGGTCGAAGGGCTCGCGGCCGCGGGCGACCTGGACGAAATCGCCTACGTCCGCACCAACGACGCGCAGACCGCCGGCGTCTACGAGGGCGTGCTGTCCGCGACCTACGCGGCCAATGCGAACTACGACGTGACGGTGGTGCCGGGCGACTTCACGATCACGACGAAGGCGTTGACCGTGACGGCCGGCAGCGGCGAGCAGGTCTACGACGGAACGGCGCTGGAGGTGACGGCCTACACGGCCACGGACCTTGCTGCGGGCGATTCGTTCGCGGAGGTCTCGGTGACGGGCTCGCGGACGGACGTCGGCGCTTCGTCGAACGTGGTTTCGGTGACGTCGATCACGAACGCGCTGGGCGCGGACGTGACCGGCAACTACGCCATCACGGCCGTAGACGGCGAACTCAAGGTCACGAAGGCGACGGTCACGGTTGTCGCGGACGCCAAGACGCAGGTGTACGGCGAAGCCGCCCAGCCGCTGACCTACACGAGCGACCCCGCCACGTTGGTCGAGGGCAACTCCTTCAGCGGCGCGCTGGAGCGCGATGCGGGCGACAACGTCGGAACGTACGCGATCAAGCAGGGGACGCTCTCCGCGGGTGACAACTACGAGATCTCGTTCACGGGCGCGACGTACACGATCACGGCGGCGCCGATGACGATCACGGTGGCGGGCTGCGACGAAGTCTACAACGGCCAGCCGCACGCGGCATCCGCGACGACGCAGCCGACTGGCGCGACGGTGACGTGGAGCACGGACGGCGGAACGACCTGGACGGCCGACGTGCCGTCGATCGTGAACGTCGGCACGAACGAGGTGCTGGCGCAGGCGGTCCTGGAGAACTACGCGACGGTGACGAGCTCGGTCGCGAAGCTGGTCGTGACGCCGAAGGCGCTGACGGTCACGGCGGCCAGCGACACGAAGGCGTACGACGGCGAGCCGCTGACGAATCCGACCTACACGGCCGGCGAACTCGCGGCGGGCGACACGATCGCGGCCGCGACGGTCACCGGCTCGCAGACGACCGTCGGCGCGTCGTCGAACGTGGTGGCGGTGACGTCGATCACGAACGCGGTCGGCGCGGACGTGACCGGCAACTACGCGATCACGGCCGTGGACGGCGAACTCCGCGTCACGGCGAAGGCCGTGACCGTGACGGTGGCGTCGACGACGGAGTCGAAGACGTACTCGGGCGCGGAGCAGAGCTACACGCCGTCGCTCTCGTACACGAGCAACGAAGAGGAAGGTTCGACGCTGTTCGACGTGGCGAAGGTGACCTTCAGCGGCGTTTCGACGCTCACGCTGACCGAGGTCGGGACGACGAACCAGTTGCTGGCGGCCGACCAGTTCGGCTACACGGACAACAACCTCGAGGTGACGTTCCGGATCGCCGAGGGCAAGGACGGCGCGTTCACGATCACTCCGGCCGCGGCCGTCGTGATCACGGTCGCGGACGGCGGCGCCACGACGAACGAGACCTACTTCGCCACGCTTGCGGAGGCGCTCGAAGCCGCGCCGGAGAACTCGACGGTCCGCCTCCTCGAGGACGTCGAGGAGCCCGCGGTGGCGCTCGACACCCCGATCACGATCGACCTCAACGGCAACACCTGGACCGTGGTGCCCGCCGAGGGCGAGGACGAGCCCGGCACTGTCACGGTCGCCGCCGCGGTTTCGGTCGTCGACGACAGCCAGGGCGGCGGCGGCGCGATCGTCTCCGCGTCCGATCCCGTCGTGGCCGTCGCCCAGGGCGGCGCGCTCACGGTCGGCGGGGGCGCCGCAATCAACCTGCCCGACGACGCCCAAAACGGAACGGCCGTCGAGGTCGCCGCGGGTGGCGCGCTTGTCGTCGACGGCGGCACCGTCGGCGGCGACGTCGATTCGAGCGGCACCGTCCACGTCGACGCCGGCATCGTCGCCGGTGACATCGAAGCCACGGGCGGGGATGCGTCCGTCACGGTCGCCGGCGGCACGGTCGACGGCGACGTGAACGTCCTCGGCGGCGCGTCGGTCGCCGTTTCCGGCGGGACCGTCACGGGCGACATCGACGCCGCGGGCGCCGGTTCCACGGTCGCCGTCTCCGGCGGCGACGTCGAGGGCGGCATCGTCGCCGACGGCGGCGCCGGCGTCCGCGTCACCGACGGTTCGGTCGGCGGCGGCATCGAGGTCGGCGACGGCAGCTCCGTCGAGGTCGCCGGCGGCGAAGTCGAGGGCGGTATCGACGCCGCCGAGGGCAGCACGGTGGCCGTCTCCGACGGCGAAGTCTCCGGCGGCATCGTCGCCGGAGGCGATCTCGAAATCTCCGGCGGCACGGTTTCTGGCGGCCTGGACGGCGAACCCGCCGTCGTCGCGCGCGGCGACGCCGACATTTCCGGCGGAACCGTCTCGGGCGTCGTCAACGTCCAGGGCGAGGGCGACCTCACGATTTCAGGCAGCGCCGACGTCGAGGGCAACGTGACCGCCACTGGCGCCGACGCCTCGGTCGAAGTCGCGGGCGGCTCCGTCAACGGCAACGTCACCGCGTCGGACGGCGCGGACATCGCGGTTTCCGGCGGCGAAGTCACCGGCAATGCCGTCGCCTCGGGCGACGGCTCCACCGTCGCCGTC
>JAFPUX010000566.1 GCA_017413145.1 Kiritimatiellia bacterium
AAGTTGTCCGCGTAGGTGTCGGAGACGACGCCGGAGAAGCGGGCCTTGAGGACGGTGTCGTCGAGGGCCTTCTTCGCGGTGTCGAGGGAGGCGCGGGCCTTGTCGCGGGAGGCGCGGGCGCTGGAATACTCGTCTTGGGAGACGGCGTTCTGCGCGAGAGCGGCCTCCATGCGCTTGAAGTTGGACTCGTAGTAGGCGAGCTCGGCCTCGGCGGTCTTGACGCTGTTGGCGTAGTCGCGGTCGTCGAGACGGGCGAGGACGTCGCCTTCCTTGACCTCCTGGCCGCGCCCGACGGGGAACTCTACGATGCGGCCGCTCACCTCGAAGGAGAGGTCGACGCCTGCGCGGGCGTCGACGACGCCGGGGAAGTGGACGGCCGGCACGCGGGGCGGCGGGCCGACGAGCATCGACTTGACGGGGCGGACGGGCGGCGGGGTGTCGTCGGCCGCCTTCTTGCCGCCCTTGTAGAGGAATACCATCGCCACGGCGGCGGCGAGGAGGAGGATCGCGAAGATTCGGACTGCGAGTTTCATTTGTGTATTGTGGTTTTGTTGGTTGAATGAATGTCGCTCCGTGAGGAGCGGGCAAGGGGGCTAGGGATTGGCGGGGTCGGCGGAAGTCTGGAAGATGTCCCAGATGAAGGGTGCTGGCCCACCGGCGGCGGCGGGATCGGAAGAACCGATGAGCTTCGCGAGAATCTCGGCCTCGTCGCGGGAGAACGAACCGGAGATGACGAACCGGCCGTCCCGGATCGGTTCCAGAATGAGAGGCGCGCAAAGGACCGCGTCTCCCAGGACGATGGCCAGGCGGCGGCCGTCGGTCTCCGGTTTCATCGCGTTTGCGGAGGTGACGGCCGCAAAGGCCTGCGCGTCTCGCTTGCCGAACGTGGCGGAGACGATGTTCCTCTCGTTCATCGGATCCGTTTCGGCCTTGCACGACCGCATCGCCGCGACCTGGCGGAACGCGGGCTCCGCTTCGACGAAGACGGGGCCGTAGAGATTGCCGGGAAGCCGCTCGATCAGGCAAATCTGTCCGGCGGGCGGATTCCCGAACGCGCGAAGACGGGCCGAATCGATCGATTTCGAAAGGTCGCGCACGAACCCGTAATCGTCTTCCGTCGCAAGGAAACCGTCGGGCGCGTTGCCGTCGGTGGCGGAGACAAGCGCTTTGGCGCGCGATTCGGAGTCTTCGGCAACCAGGTGGAACGAGAGTCCCGGCGCGACGGGCAACGAAGCCAATGTCTTGGCGACGGCCAACGTCACGCCGGAATCGGCTGCGGTTGCGGTGGCGTTCGTGCCGACGGAATCCGGAACGACGGCAACGTATTCTTCCTCGACCCAGAAGCAGCCCGTTGCGGCAACTATGGCGAGAAGGGGAAGGAGGAGGAAGAGGCGTTTCACTTCTGTTTTCCTTTCTTTGCGGACTTGGCGGACTTTGCGTGAGGGATCAAGGAGACTTGGGATGGCGTGGCGGGGTGTGCGGGATTGTCCACAAATCTCAATTGTTCGCAATTGTCCACAAAGCCAAATGGCAAATCTACTCCGCGGCCTCCGCGGCCTCCGCGTGAGTTTCAACGGGAGGAGGCTCCGCCTCCCCCGAACCCCCTCCGACGGTGACGGTCTCCGCGAACTCCGCGGCCTCCGCGTGAGATTCAGACTCCGCGGACTCCGCGTGAGGTTCTTCCGCGGCCGGACTCGGCGTGTCGGGGCCCGCGAACGCCTTCCACACGCCGACGAGGGCCGAGGCGGCGGCGCCGATGCCCTGCGCGAGGTCGTCGCGGTTGGACGCGAGCTGGCGCTGCATGTCGAGGACGTTCTGGAAGTCCGTGAGGCCCGTGCGGTAGAGCGAGTCCGAGAGCTTCGCGGCCTCTTCGGCCGCGGTCACGGCGGCGCGGAGGTC
>JAFPUX010000008.1 GCA_017413145.1 Kiritimatiellia bacterium
CAAAGCCGCGACACACGGCCGAAGCCGGCGCGTTCGCGCCGTGCGAGGCCGCGAGCTGGGACCGCCCCACGCCCCGCCGCCTGCGCCGCACAAGCCGGCGCGGCGCGCCATGCGGCGGCAAGGGCGGCGTTAGCCGTGTTTTTCTTTTCATTGACACGGCGGCGGCCTTTCTGCTAGCATCGTCCCCGCCGGCCCCTTCGGGGCTCGGCGCCTCGGCTTCTAGGCTTCTAGGCTTCTAGGATTCTAGACTCCTAGGATTCTAGGATGCAACCGAAAGGAACCGACCATGAAACGCACCGCGCTCCCCCTCCTGCTCCTGCCCGCGCTCGCGCAGGCCGCGACGATCTACGTGTCGCCCGCCGGTGCCGGCGACGGTTCATCCGCCGATTCGCCCGCCGCGCTCTCGTCCGCGGTGCTGCTCGCCGCCGGGGCGGGCGACACGATCCTCGCCGCGGACGGCACCTACGAACTGACGGAGACGCTCGCGCTCGCCAATTCATCGGGCGGCGCGCTCGTGTTCGAGGGCGCCTCGCGCGGCGGGGTCGTCCTCACGCTCGCCGAAGGCGCCGCCGCGCCGGTCGTCGCCGTCGGCGCGGGAACGCTCCGCAACGCCACGATCCGCGACGTCTCCTCGACCGCGGCGAGCCTCCTCACGCTCTCCTCCGGCTCGCTCGACTCCTGCACCGTCTCGAACTGCACGGCGACGGGGAGCGGGAACTACGTCGTCTACGCATCGGCAAAGGCCGTCGTCACGAACTGCCTGTTCGCGGCCTGCTCGTCCGGCTCGATCCTTTGGGACAACGCCCGCAACGGGGCGGCCGTGTACGACACCGTCGTCCGCGGGTGCTCGGGAGCGAGCGGCAATGGCTACGGGCAGTGCATGCGGGGATGGAACACCGCTTTCCGCTGCACGGTCGACGGTTTCCGGGTGACCGGGGAGGAGGCGTTCATCTACACGTCGCTCTACGACAGCTTCGTCGGCGGCGTGACGGGAAAGGTCGTGCGCGAGATCTCCGCCTATAACTGCACGTTCGCCCAAAATCGCGGCGCGATGAAACACGGATCCGCGGAAAAATACTACAACTGCCTCTTCTACGACAACCGAGCCTCCGCAAACGCGGGTGCCGCGTTCGCGGAAATAGGCGGCTCGCTCTACAACTGCTGGCTCGAGGAAGGCGTCACGGGCGGCACGCGCTCGGCGTGCCTCACGGGGACCGATCCGATGATGAACGCGGACGGCACGCTCGTCGCCGGGTCGCCCTGCATCGACACCGGGAACAATTCCTATCTGAGCTCCTACCAAGACGCAAAGCGCCCGACCGACCTCTTCGGCAACGCCCGCACCTACAACGGGACGATCGACATCGGCTGCTTCGAGAAGAACGGCTACACAGACGGCGAGGCGTTCTTTTCGCTCGACGCGACGGCCGTCTCCGCCACGGCGGGCGACACCGTCTCCTGCGCCTTCCAGTATCGCGCCGACGCGGGCGTGACGGTTTCGGTCTCGCTCGACTTCGGCGACGGTTCGGCGGCGACGACGCTGACGTTTCCGGCCGCAGGCGGCTCCGCGCCCGAGGCGGGAACCTCGACGCACGTCTATGCGGTCGGCGGCGCCTACGACGTCACGGCGACCGTGTCCTTCTCGGACGGTGCCGACGGCGTGTCGGCGACGGTCGCCGGCAAGTTTCTCGTCCAGAACGCCGTCGCGGGCGACGTCTACGTCTCCATGACGGGAAGCGACGCCGCCGACGGCCTCACGCCCGCGACCGCCAAGGCGACGGTCGCCTCGGCCGCCACGGCGGTCTATCCCGGCTACAAGGTCGTGATCAAGGCCGGCACCTACGACGTCGCCTTCGAGACGACCATCGCCAAGGCCGTCGAAATCCGCGGCGAAAGCCGTGACGCCGTGATCCTCGCGGGTGCGACCGATAGCCGGCTCTTCACCTTAGACAACGCCTCGGCGGTTCTGCGCGACGTCACGATCCGCGGCGTCACCAACAACGTGCAATCCGGCGGCGGGTTGGTCACGCTGACGAAGGGGACGCTCGCGAACGTCCTCTTCGACCGCTGCCGGACGCCGTCCGTCCCGCTCGTCTATCTCGGCGACCAGGCGACTGCGATTGTCGCCAATTGCGCCTTCTCGGCCTGCTACGCCAAGCAGATGGCCGACAGTTCCAACACCAATCCTCTTGTATCCGACACGACATTTGCCGGCTGCACGGGAACGGATCATGGCGGCATGGTGCGCAGGGCGAACGTCTACCGCTGCCGGTTCGAAAACAACACGGCCAGCCAGAGCGTGGTCATCTACTCCACCTGTTACGATTCGCTCTTCGCCGGGAACAAGGGGCTGGTCGTCCGAGGCGGGCACACCTACAACTGCACGATCGTCGACAACACCGGCAAACCGTTCAACGAAAGCAAGAACCACTACAACGATATCGTCTGGGGGAACACCGGCGCGGCGGACGCGGGCTCGCTCTACTACTGCCTCGTGGACAACGCCAACGCCGCGAACCTCAAGACGGGCAACATCACGACGGCGACGGACGTCGGTCTCAAGGCGGGTTTCGTCCCGAAGTCCTCCTCGTCGGCGATCGGTGCCGCGAGATACCGCAACGACGCCGGGACCGCCGTGGACGCGACCGCCTTCCCGAACGCCGACCGCCGCGTGACGGACCTTGCCGGAGCCCCTCGCGTCCGAAACAAGGCCGACATGTGGCTTGACATCGGCTGCCTCCAAGGCATTCTCGGCGGCACGGTGCTGATCGTAAAGTAGCGGGCGGGAGCGTTAGGCCGGCTCGGCCTTCCACTCCGCCACGGTGCGGCGCGCGTCGTCTGCGGCGGGCGCCTCGCTGAGGGAGCCCTTCTGCGCGACGCCCACGCCGACCACGGTTCGCCCGGCGGACGCGGGGCCGCCATGATCGACATCAACACCTGCACTGCCGTCGCGCGGCTTTGCCGAAATCGGCACGGTTTATATGATTTTCGTAAAACCGTGCTAAAATTGAACACTCCATTTCCGCGCACGGTCTTCCTGGATTTCATAAAACCGTGCCAACTTTTTGCTTGCATTCCGAAGATGGCTTCCGTAGAATGGGGCGCGTTCGACGGAGCGGAAGGAAGGAAAAGGGCAAACCATGTTTTTCGGACGGGAAGACCAGCTGGAGGCGCTGATGGCGCTGTGGAACAAGCGCGTGCCGTCGCTCGTGACGTGCCGCGGCCGGCGTCGCATCGGAAAGTCGACGCTCGTGGCCGAGTTCGCGCGGAGGACGGGGGCGCGCTTCCTCAAGATCGAGGGGCTCCGGCCGAAGGAGAAGCTCTCCAATGCGGACGAGCTGGCGTCCTTCGGGCGCCAGCTGGCACGGCAGGCGGGCGGCGAGGACGCGCCGCCCGCCGACTGGGATCGCGCGTTCGCCCGGCTCGACGGGAAGATCGGCACGGGCAAGACCGTCGTCCTGCTCGACGAGATCTCCTGGATGGGATACTACGACCCCGCGTTCCCGGAAACCTTCAAGATCGCGTGGGACAACCTCTTCAAGCGCCATCCACGGCTCGTCGTCGTGCTGTGCGGAAGCGTGTCGAGCTGGATCCGCGAGAACATCGTCGACAACGGCGCCTTCGCGGGGCGGCGCTCGCTCGACCTCGTGGTCCGCGAGCTGCCGCTCCGGGAATGCGCCCGGTTCTGGGGCGCGGCGGCGGAGCGGACCGATCCGCGCGAAATCCTCGACGTTCTCTCCGTCACCGGCGGCGTTCCCCGGTATCTGGAGGAGATCGACCCGGCCCTCTCCGCCTCGGAAAACATCCGCCGGATGGCGTTCCTTCCGAACGGCATCCTCGCGGCGGACTTCGAGGACATCTTCCGCGACGCCTTCAACCGGGAGCCGGGCATCCGTGCGGACATCCTCCGCGCGCTCTGCAACGGACCGAAGAACGTCTCCGGCGTGGCGAGGGCGCTGGGCGTGGAGAAGGGCGGCCGCGTCTCGTCCTCGCTGGACCAGCTGGAGGAGGCCGGGTTCGTCTCCTCCGATCCGGGGCTGAACCCGTTCACCGGCGAGTCCGTCCAGCAGAAGCGGTACCGGCTCAGCGACAACTACGCGCGGTTCTATCTGCGCTACATCGAGAGGTCGCTCGGAATGATCGAGAGGGGGTCCTTCGCCTTCGCCTCCCTGGAGCAGCTGCCCGGCTGGGAGACGATTCTGGGACTGGCGTTCGAGAACCTCGTCGTGAACAACTTCCGCGAAATCCTCCCTCGCCTCGGGCTGGACCGGACGGTGCTCCTCTCGGCCGCCCCGTTCCGCGGCGGCGGAGTCCAGGTCGACCTGCTCCTGCAGACCCGGCGCACGCTGTACCTCGTCGAGGTCAAGCGCCGGAGCGAAATCGGCCGCGGGATCGTCGCCGAAATGGACCGGAAGGTCCGGCAGTTCGCGCGTCAGAGGGGACCGTCCATCCGGACGGCGCTCGTCTACGACGGGCGGCTGCATCCGTCCATCGAAGCGGACGGGGCGTTCGATTTTCTCGTGAACGTCCGGGACTTCCTCTCCTGAAGATACGAGCCGTCATGAACCGAATCCTCCCCGAACCCTTCCCGCCCGGCGCGCGCGTCGTCTTCGCCGGCGACAGCATCACCTGCGTCCACGACCACGTCGCGCGCGTCGCCGCGCACTACCGCCTGCACGAGCCGGCGCGGGGCGTGCGGTTCTGGAACGCCGGCATCTCGGGCGCGACGGTCCCGTGGCTCCTGGACGCGTTCGAATGGGACCTCGCGCGCGTCCGTCCGACGCACGTGCCGTTGATGGTCGGCATCAACGACAGCGACCGCGACGCGCTCCGCCTGCCTCCCTCGGACCCGGCGCGCCGGGAACGCCTCGACCGCGCCTTCGCGCGCTACCGCGAGAACCTCGGCGTCCTGCTCGACCGCATCGCCGCGCTCGGCGCGCGGACCATCCTCTGCACGCCGACGCCCTACGCCGAGTTCTCGCCGTTCACCGGCTGGGGGACGCTGCCCGGCGGCCACGCGCTGGTCCTGCGCTACGCGGACGAGGTCCGCCGCGTCGCCGCCGAACGCGGGCTGCCCCTCGTCGACTTGCACGCCGCGCTCGGCGAGCGCTATCCCGCCGAGAGGCTCTACGGCGACGACCGCGTGCACCCCACGCCCGCGGGCCACGCCCGGATGGCGCGGGCGTTTCTCGAGGCCCAGGGGCTCGAGCCCGACCCGTTCGGGACCGCAGAGGAGGCCGCCGACGCCGCGGGGCTGCGCGCCTGGCTCGACGCCTGGCGGCGCTACCGCAACCTCGTGTCGGCGCACTATCTGTGTTTCCCGCCGGAGGAGCGCGCCCGGCCCGTCGCCGAGCGCGTCGCGCGCCTCTCCGCCCGCATCGCCGAAAACGTGGCCGCCGGGAAATGGCCGGAGGGCGACTGGTTCCGCGGCATCGCGGAGATCTACGTCGCGGACGCCCCGCGCCGCGCCGAGCTGGCCGCCGCGCTCGACGCGATGGCCTGAGGCGCCGATCCCCTCCGGGTCCGGCTCCGCGGCGGCGAGAGCGGGGGCCCGCGAACGGGTTGTTTTGTTTGTTATTTTTTTATTGACTGCAAAGGACCGCCCGTGGTAGTCTTATCGGCGTCGTGCGACCGAGCGAACGGCCATTCGATCAAAACAACCCCGTCCCCCGAAATGAAATCGACATCCAACCCGCCTTTCCGTCCCGCATTCGCCTTCGCCGCGCTCGCCGCCGTCTTCGCGATCGTATCGGCGTCGGCGCTCGCCCAGAGCGTCTCCGAACCCGAGGCGCCGGCCGCCGAGGCCGCGCCGACCTACGCGTGGAAGAGCGGCGTCGCGGAGGGCGACTGGTGCGACGCGGCGAACTGGACGGCGTCCGGCACGGACGCGCCGGCGTGGCCCGCGGCCGGCGCGGTCGCCGTGTTCCCGGCCGAGGTCGTGACATGCCGCGTGGACCGGGCGGTCGGCGTCGGAGGCGTGGCGTTCTCCCCGAAGGGCCGCACGACGATCCTGGGCGCGGCGGCGGGCGCCGCGCTGTCCTTCGACGCCCGGATGGTCCTGCCCGAAGGCGGCGAGGTCGTCTTCGACGGAATGGCCCTCGCGAGCACCAACGCCGTCAAGTTCGAGAACGGTTCCGCCCTGCGCTTCCGGAACGGGTCCTCCGCGAGGGTGGCCGGATTCTCCGCCGGCACGCTGACGAAGACGGCGACGTTCGAGATCGACGCCTCGAAGGCCGCGGGCGGGATCAACGTGCGCGAGCTCGAGATCGTCCTCCGGGACGCGACGCTCGAGTCCACCGGCCTCATGACGCTCGTCAACGGACCGGGCTGCAACGGGGCGAGGATCCGCTTCGCGGACGGAGCGTCGCGGATCGTGACGTCCAACACGGTTTGGGCGGTTTCCGCGCCGACCTCCGGAGTCGAGAAGGCCGCCATCGTCCTCGACCTTGCGAACGGACCGTATCCGGCGGGCGACGCCCTGATCCGGATGACGCGGCGCGACGGCCGGCCGCTCTGCAGCGGCGAAGGCCCCATCGTCTTCTCGGCGCCCGCGACGGCCGGCTCGGCGGCGCTTCCGGCGTGCGACATCCTCGTGGCGGACTGGACCAGCCGATTCATCAACGCGGATCTCGTCGAGTTCGGCGAGGTCGACCGCGACGGGTCGTACTTCTTCTTCACCGAGGAGAAGGACCCCGCCGCCACGCGCTACAAGGGCGCGGCGGAGGTCGCCGAGGCCGAGGCGACCGTCCGGTGCCTCTGGTACCACCACGCCGAGCCGCCGGCGCCCGTCTCCGATCCCGAGCCAGAAGCGGCGTCCGAGGACGCCGACGATGCCGAGGCCGAGGCCGCGATCCAGCGTTGAGTCCGACGAATTCGAAGCATCGGCCGCCGCGCCGGCGCGCACACGCGGGGGCGGTCAGGCCGGCTCGGCCTTCCACTCCGCCACGGTGCGGTGGGCGGAGTCGAAGGAGACGCCGAGGAGCGTGACCGGCTTGCCGCGCAGCGCCACGCGCGCGGCGTAGTCCTTGGCGCGGACCTGCGCGAGCGCCGCCTCCGCGGGCTCGTCGCGCTTGAACTCCGCGACGAAGATGTCGCGCTCCGTCTCGAACACCGCGTCGATCGCGCCGTCCGAGGTGTGGACCTCCGCCTGCGCGCCCACGCCGACGAACCAGAGCACCGCCACCATCACCGCCTGGTAGACCTGCTCCGGCGCGCGGGCCGTGAGGTCGTAGGGCATGTTCGCGAACAGGGTCCGGAACACGTCGAACGCCGTCGCCAGGTCGCGGTCGAGGAGGGCGCGCACGAGCCGCGTCCGGGCGGACGAGGCGACGCCCTCCTCCAGATGCGAATACGCCTTGGCGAGGCGCGAGTTGAAGGAGATGCGGACCTCGGCGTTGGGGAAGTCGAGCCGGTAGGTGCGCTGCGCGCCGTCGTCGTAGGCGCCCTCGATCGTGAGGTAGCCGGTCTGGTAGAGCAGCGTCTTCACGTTGAGCCGGTCGGGCTCGTAGGCGTCCAGCTCGTCCTCCGAGAGCGTCGCGCCCTGCAGGACGACCGGCCGCTTCTCCAGCAGGTCCACGAGGAACGTCGGCACCGCGGTCGAGGACCAGTAGTTGCGGAACTCGCCGTTCTGGAAGCACAGGCCGAGCGAGACGGGGTTGATGACGCGCTCGGCGTTCGGGTGGAAGCGGTAGCCGTCGTACCAGCGGACGATCCTCCCCGTCGCATCCTCCGGCGACAGGCCGAGCCCGCGGCCGAGCTCGGCGACGTGCTCGGAGAAGTTCGCGGCGACCTCGGCCCGCGTGTAGCCGAGCAGCGTCGCGTAGCGCGGCATCATCGTGATGTCCGTGAGGTTGTTCAGGTCCGAGAAGATCGACACCTTCGAGAACTTGCTGATGCCCGTCACGAGCGCGAAGCGCTGAAGGCCCTCGCACGTCTTGATCACCGAGTAGAAGCGCTTGAGCGCGTCCCGGAACGGCCGCACCTCCGGCGTCCCGAGCTTGTGCAGCATCGGCTTGTCGTATTCGTCCACGAGCAGCACGACCTTGCCGGTCTCGGAGCGGGAGGCGAGCGCCCTGACCAGAAGCTGGAACCGGTCGGCGGGCTCCTTGTCGGCGGGAGGCGGCTCGACGCCGTTGTCGCAGGCCTGCGCGTCGAGCATCAGGTTCAGCGTGGTCTCGAACTGCTCCACCGTGTCGCGCTGCGTGGAGCCCATGTCGAGGTGGATCACCGGATACGCCTTCCAGTCGTGGTCCGACGCATCGATCGCGAGGCCCTTGAAGAGCTCGCGCCGCCCCTGGAAGACCGCCTTGAGCGTCGAGACCAGAAGCGACTTGCCGAACCGCCGCGGCCGCGCGAGGAAATACTGCGCCTTGCCGTCGCGGAGCAGCTCCCGGATCGTCGCCGTCTTGTCGACGTAGACGAATCCGTTCTCGATCAGTTCGGAGAACGTGGATGTGGAGGTGGAAATCGGCTTCATGGCGCGGATTCTAGCAAACGCCCGCGCGCGGCGCAACGGGAACCGCGGCCGCCGCGGCGGGCCGATTTGCCCGCGCTGCGTTAGCCATGTTTTCCTTTTCCTTGACACCTCGTCGCGGCTTCTGCTAGCATCGCCCCCGCCGGCCCCTTGGGGCCCGATCCTCCGACCTCCCCATGACTCCGACCCTCTCCCCCGCCAACGCCGCGCGGCTCGACCGCCTTTCCGACTGGTACCTGCCCGGCCGCCTCGGCCTGTTCTTCCACTACGGCCTCTTCACGGGCGGCGGCAACGCCACGTCCCGCGGGGGCGCCGAGCCGCTCGCGTTCCCGACCGCCGAGGCGTTCGACGCGGCGACGCCCGACCCGGCCGTCGTCGGGCGCAACCTCGCCGCCGCGGCGGCCGGCTGCGGCGCGCGCTACGCGACACTCACGGTCTGCCACACGTGCGGCGGGCAGCCGGTGCTCTACCCGAGCGGGCGCCCCGAGTTCCTGCACCGCACGCGCAAGGACTACGTCGGCGCGTTCCTCGCGGCGTGCCGCGAGGCGGGCGTCATGCCGATGCTCTACCTGCCCTGCGACTGCAACAACTGGGACAACCCGCAGACCGGCCCCAACGTCCCGCCCGAAGTCGCCGCCGACCCCGTGCGCTACGGCGAGGCGCTGCTCGGGCTCGTGGACGAAATCCGCGCGCGCTACGGCGACCTCCCGGCCGGCTTCTGGCTCGACGGCGGCCTGCCGGACGGCTGCCGCGCCGTCCCCGCGCGCCTCCACGAGCTGTGGCCGCGCGCGGTCGTCGTCGCGAACAACCACGACACGTTCGAGTGCGCGGACGTGGACTGCGGCACCACGGAGTGCCTCGACGAATCCGTCTCGCCAGACCCGCCCTACGACCGCCCGGGCGGCTACCGCAAGCTGAACGCCTGGGGCTGCACGCTGCCGCGCACCGATTTCAACGAGGACATTCCCACGCCCAACGGCTGGTGGTTCCACGGCGAGGACGAGACCTTCCAACCGGGCTACGGGGACGACCGCTTCTTCCTCCTGCGCCAGATGGTCTGCTCGCTCGGCCGGCGCGGCCGCTGGAACTTCCACCCCGGCATCGGCCCGCGGCTCGACGGCACCGTTCCGCCCCGCCTCCGCCCGATGCTCGGCGCGATCCGCGACTTCCTCGCCTGGGCGGGCGAGGCGGTCTACGGCACGCGCGGCCCCGCCGGGACGTTCGTCCGCTCCGGCTGGACCAACGCGAACGGGAGCCTCGCCTTCCACGCCGTCACGAACCGCCTCGACGACCCGGACGTCTTCTACGCGATCTTCACCGAGGCGCCTACGAAGGGCTTCGCGCTCCTCGACACCATGGGCCGCGAGCCGCGCCGCGTCACGGACCTGCGGACCGGCCGCGAGCTGCCCTTCAAAATGTGGAGCGGCCCGCTCCTCGAGGACGGCCCGTGGAGCGACGTCGCCGCCTTCGGCGCCGCCGTCGTGAGGCTCGAGTTCTGACGCCGCCCCCTCGCGACGGGACGCGCGCGGTTGCGGGCAGCCGGCCGTTTTGCTAGAATCCGCGCCATGAAGCCGATATCCACCAGCACGTTCACGTTCTCGAATCTCGTCGGAGGCGGGTTCGTCTATGTCGACAAGACGGCGGGCATCCACGCGTTGGCCGCCGTCCCGTCCGCGCAGTATTTCCTCGCGCGGCCGCGGCGGTTCGGCAAGTCGCTCCTCGTCTCCACCCTCAAGGCGCTCTTTGAGGCGCGCCGGGACTTGTTCAAGGGCCTCGCCATCGATTCGCTCCCGTGGGACTGGACGGCGATCCCCGTGATCCACCTCGACATGGGCTCCGCGCAGGCGCGCAACGCGGACGAGCTGCGGCGCGTCCTCTCGGAAAGGATGGACGCCGCCGCGCGCGACGCCGGCGTCGCCTTTCCCGGCGACCTGACCCCGGCCGGCCGGTTCCTCTTCCTCGCGGAGTCGCTCGCAAAACGGTCTCCGACCGGGAAGATCGCGATCCTGATCGACGAATACGACAAGCCGCTGCTCGGCCTGCTCGGGCGGCCGGAGGTCTCGGGCGTCAAGTCCGCGCTCAAGGCGTTCTACTCCGTCGTGAAGACCACGGAGCCGCTGCAGCGCTTCGTCCTCGTGACGGGCGTCTCGAAGTTCTCCAAGGTCTCGATCTTCTCGGATCTGAACAACCTCACGGACCTCACGATGGACGCCCGGGCGGCGGACCTGCTCGGCTACACGCACGAGGAGGTCCTCGCGAACTTCCCGGAGCATCTCGACGCGCTCGCCGCGACGCTCGGGACGACTCGCGACGAGGCGTTCGCCCGGCTCGTGCAGTGGTACGACGGCTACCGCTTCCACCGGAACGGCCCCGACATGTTCAACCCCGTCTCCGTCGGCAAGTGCCTCGACGCCCGCGAATTCAAGAACTGGTGGTTCGAGACGGGGACGCCGACGTTCCTCATGGAGATGCTCCGCAGGACGCCCGTCGACCTCGATTCGCCCGAGGCGCCCGAGGAGGCCTTCTCGGTCTACGAGCCGGAGGAGCCCGCGATCCTGCCGCTGCTGGTGCAGACCGGCTACCTCACGATCAAGGAGACGATCCGCACCCTGCAGCGCACGACCTACCGCCTCGGCTTCCCGAACCAGGAGGTCGCCGGCTCCTTCAGCTACCACCTGGCCAAGTCCGCGGTCGGGCCGCGCGCGGCGGACCTGGACGGCTTCCAGCTGCGGATGGTGCGCTCGCTGCAGGGCGGCGACGCGCGCGGCATGCTCGAGGCGCTCAAGGCGTTCTTCGCGGCCATCCCCTACGACATCTCGGTCGACGCGGAGAAATACTGGCAGTCGCTCTTCTACGCCGTGTTCCTGATGATCGGGCTGGACATCGAGGCCGAGGTCCGGACGAACCTCGGGCGCATCGACGCCGTGGTGCGCGTCCCGGGCCACGTCTACGTCTTCGAGTTCAAGATCAAGGGCTCCTCGGCGGCCGCGCTCGCGCAGATCAAGGAGAAGCGCTACTACGAGCGCTACCTCGGCGCGGAAAACCGCGTCGTCCTCGTCGGCGCCGGCTTCTCCCTCAAGACCCGCAACGTCGTCCGGCCCCGGATCGAGGTCCTCCCGTAGCGGCGAAACCCGAATCCCGGTTCCCGAAACCCGCGGGAGCCGGATTCCTTTCGGGCGTTATCCGTGTTAGTTTTTTCTTGACCAGCCGGAGCCGCTCCTGCTAGAATCGCCGCCGAAGCCCCCTCTGGGGGGGGGCGCGGCGATTCCCGAACCCCGCACCATGAAAGAGAAACCATCGATCGCGGCGATTCTCCCGCGTCTCGCAAACCCCGGCCCCGACTTTCGCGGAACGCCCTTCTGGGCGTGGAACGCCCGGCTCGACCCGGACGAATGCCGCGAGCAGATCCGCGCGTTCGCCGAGATGGGCCTGGGCGGCTTCTTCATGCACAGCCGCACGGGCCTCGCGACGCCGTTCCTCGGCCGCGAATGGTTCGACTGCGTCCGCGCATGCGTCGACGAGGCGCAGAAGCGCGGGCTGCGCGCGTGGATGTACGACGAGGACCGCTGGCCGAGCGGCTCGGCCGGCGGGATCGTGACGGCGAAGCGCCGCTTCCGCTCGCGCCATCTCTCCTTCGAGTGCGTGGCGGACGCGGATCTCGACCGCGCCGCGCGCCGCCGCGGCACGCTCGCGTGGTTCGCCGAGACGCCGCTCTCGCCCGACGACCCGATCCCGATCCCGACGACCGAGAAGCCGATCGCCGCCGCCCGCCGCCTCGCCGGCCCGCGCGCCGCGCTGCGCCCCGGCGAGCGCCGCGTGCGCTACTTCGTCGAGGTCGCGGAGCCGTCGAGCTGGTACAACGGGCGGACCTACGTCGACACGCTCAGCCCCGCCGCCGTGCGCGAATTCGTGCGCGCCGCCTACGAGCCCTACGTGCGCGAGCTGGGCGCCGATTTCGGCACGAAGGTCCCCGGCTGCTTCACCGACGAGCCGAACTTCGGCCACTGGCGCCCGTGGACCGGCGCGTTCGCGCGGACCTTCCGGCGCGAGCACGGCTACGACGTCCGCGACCATCTGCCCGAGCTCTGGAAGAGCGTCGGCGGCGAGGCGTGGTCGCGGGCGCGCTTCGACTACGTCGCGACGGCGACCGGGCTCTTCGTCCGCGCCTTCGCCCGGACGATCGGCCGCTGGTGCGGCGCCCACGGCGCGCTCTTCACCGGGCACGTGCTGGAGGAGGACACCGTCTCACGCCAGGCGGCCTGCGTCGGCTCCGCGATGCGCTTCTACGAGCACATGCAGGCGCCCGGCATCGACCAGCTCGCGGAGGTCTGGAACATCTACGCCTCCGCCAAGCAGTGCGCCTCCGCCGCGCACCAGTGCGGCCGCACGTTCCGCATCGTCGAGTGCTACGGCGTCACGGGCTGGGACTTCGCCCTCGAAGGCCACAAGGCGCTCGGCGACTGGCTCCTCGCGCTCGGCGTGAACCACCGCTGCCAGCACCTCGCGTGGTATTCGATGGAAGGCGAGGCCAAGCGCGACTACCCCGCGAGCATCTCGCGCCAGTCGCCGTGGTTCCGGCGCTACAAGGCCGTCGAGGACCGCTTCGCGCGTCTCGGCGAGGCGCTCGGGGCCGGCGACGAGGTGCGGCCGCTGCTCGTCCTCTCCTCCAACGAGAGCGCCGGGGGCTTCCGCCTCGGCCCCTGGACGCCCGAGACGACGGCCCTCGACCGCGAGCAGTATTCCGACCTCGGCGAGCTGCTCTCCGCGCACGTCGACTTCGACTACGGCGACGAGGACATGCTCGCGCGCCTCGGGCGCGTCCTGCGCGGCCGCCGTCCGCGAGCGCCTCGCCGAGGCGCGCGAAGCGGTCCTCGACGGCCCTGTACCGGCGGAACCACGGCGACTGGCGCGAGATGCTCGCGGGGTAGTCGCGCTTGGCCTCGCCCGCCATCGAGTACCACGCCAGGTGCTGGCAGCGGTGGTTCACGCCGAGCGCGAGGAGCAAGTCGCCGAGCGCCTTGTGCCCTTCGAGCGGGAAGTCCCAGCCCGTCACGCCGTAGCACTCGACGAGGCGGTAGGCGCGGCCGCACTGGTGCGCGGCGGAGGCGCACTGCTTCGCGGTGGCGTAGATGTTCCAGATCTCGGAGAGCTGGTCGATGCCGGGCGCCTGCATGTGCTCGTAGAAGCGCATCGCGGAGCCGACGACGGCCGCCTGGCGCGAGACGGTGTCCTCCTCGAGCACGTGCCCGGTGAAGAGCGCGCCGTGCGCGCCGCACCAGCGGCCGATCGTGCGGGCGTAGGCGCGGACGAAGAGGTCCGTCGCCGTCGCGACGTAGTCGAAGCGCGCCCGCGACCATTCCTCGCCGCCGACGCTGCGCCAGAGCTCCGGCAGACGGTCCAGGATGTCGTAGCCGTGCGCCCTGCGGAAGGCGCGCGCGAAGCCGTCGGTCCACGGGCGCCAGTGCCCGAAGTTCGGCTCGTCCGTGAAGCAGCCCGGGACCTTCGCGGGGAAGTCCGCGCCGAGCTCGCGCGCGTAGGCCTCGTGCGTCGTCCGGACGAACGCGCGGATGGCGGCGGGATTGAGCGTGTCGACGTAGGACCGCCCGTTGAACCAGCTCGACGGCGCCTCGACCTCGACGAAGTGCCGCACGCGGCGCTCGCCGGGGCGCAGC
>JAFPUX010000567.1 GCA_017413145.1 Kiritimatiellia bacterium
CGCGCCGGTTCCGCCGCCCGCCGGCCTCAAGGCCGTACTGCGCCCCTACCAGCTCGACGGCTACGCCTGGCTCTCGCGCCTCGCCGCGTGCGGCCTCGGCGCGTGCCTCGCGGACGACATGGGCCTCGGCAAGACCGTGCAGCTGATCGCGCTGCTGCTCGAACGCGCCGCGGACGGCCCGTCGCTCGTCGTCGCGCCGCTCTCCGTCGTCGCCAACTGGGCCGCCGAACTGCGCCGCTTCGCGCCGTCGCTCCGCGTCGTCGTCGCCTCCGAACAGGCGGCGTTCGCGAACCTGGAACCCGGAACCGTCGTCCTCGCCTCCTACGGCCTCCTCGTCTCGCGCACCGAGCGCTTCGAAACCGTCGACTGGAACGTCCTCGCGCTCGACGAGGCGCAGGCCGTGAAGAACCACGCCACGCAGCGCGCGAAGGCGGTCCGCAGGCTGCGCGCCGCCGTGCGCGTCGCCGCGACCGGCACGCCCGTCGAGAACCGCCTCTCCGAGTTCTGGAGCCTTTTCGACTTCCTCGACCCGGGACTGCTCGGCTCTCACGAAGAGTTCGGGCGGCGGTTCGTCGGCGAAGGCGGCCGCGCTTCGGCCGCGCTCAAGCGCCTCGCCGCGCCGCTCGTCCTGCGGCGCCTCAAGGGCGACGTCCTGCGCGACCTCCCGCCCAAGACCGAAGTCGTGCTGCGCGTCCCGCTCGGCCCCGCCGAAGCGAGCGCCTACGAAGCGTGCCGCCGCCGCGCGGTCGAAACGCTGAAGAACGCGAACCGCCCCGAGGACCGCATCCGCATCCTCGCCGAACTGACGCGCCTGCGCCGTTTCTGCTGCCATCCGTCGCTCGTCGTGCCGGACTTCCCCGCCGCCGCCAAGCTCGACGCCTTCCTCGAGCTCGCGCGCGAACTGCGCGACGGCGGCCACCGCGCGCTCGTCTTCAGCCAATTCACGGATTTTCTCGCCATCGTGCGCGACCGCCTCGCCGAAGAAGGCTTCGACCACCTCTACCTGGACGGCTCCACGCCCGCGAAGGAGCGCGAGCGCCTCGTCGGCGCGTTCCAGCGCGGCGACGGCGGCGACCTGTTCCTCGTCTCGCTCAAGGCGGGCGGCACGGGCCTCAATCTCACCGCCGCGGACTACGTCGTGCTCCTCGACCCGTGGTGGAACCCCGCGGTCGAGGACCAGGCGGCGGACCGCGCGCACCGCATCGGGCAGACGCGCCCCGTCACCGTCTACCGCCTCGTCGCCGCCGGCACCGTCGAAGAAAAGGTCCTCGCGCTGCACGACACCAAGCGCGCCCTCGCCGCGGACCTCCTTTCCGGCGCCGGCTCCGCCGCCCTCACGCCCGAAGAGCTCCTCGCCCTTTTCCGCTAGCCGGAGCTCTTCGCGCGGGCGTTGCCGCGCGCGGGGGTTTCTGCTAGAATGCCTCGCGTTTTCCCCCCACCCTCTTCCCTTCCTCCCATGATCAAAGCCACCGTCTTCACCACCGCCCGGGATTCGGGCGTCTTCGCGAAGAAATCGGCCGCGGCGTTTTCGGACCGCAACAGCTGGGCCGAAAACGACCTCGTCTGCGTCGAGGACGACTTCGAATACCAGACGATCCGCGGCTTCGGCGGCGCGCTCACCGAATCGGCCGCCGTCACGTGGGCGAAACTTCCCGCCGCGCTGCGGCGCAAGGTCGTCGAACTGTGCTTCGACCCGAAGAAAGGCCTCGGCTACACGCTCGCCCGCGTGCACATGAACAGCTGCGACTTCTCGCTCGGCAACTGGTCGTGCGACGACACGCCGGGCGACTTCGCGCTGAAGGACTTCTCCGTCGCGCACTACCGCGAAGCGATCTTCCCGCTGATCGCGGCCGCGCAGAAGGCCGCGGGCAAGCCGCTCTGGCTCCTCGGCTCGCCGTGGAGCCCCCCCGCGTGGATGAAGACCAACGGCCGGATGAACGAGGGCGGCTCGCTCAAGCCCGAATGCCGCGAGGCGTGGGCGCTCTTCTTCGCGAAGTTCGCCAAGGCGATGGCCCGCGAGGGCTTCCCGCTCTCGGCCTTCACCGTGCAGAACGAGGAGAAGGCGCGCCAGACGTGGGACTCCTGCGTGTGGACGCCCGAGGAGACGCGCGACTTCGTCCGCGACCACCTCGGCCCCGCGCTGAAGAAGGCCGGCCTCTCGAAGAAGATCGGGCTCTACTTCTGGGACCACAACAAGGAGCGGACGCTGGAGCGCGCCCGCGCGCTGCTCGGCGACCCGCGCGCCGCGGCGTTCGTAGCCGGCATCGCGGTGCACTGGTACTCCGGCGACCACTTCGAGCAGCTGCGGATGTTCAAGGAGCGCTGGCCGGAGAAGGACGTCCTCTTCTCCGAGTGCTGCTGCGGCATCCGCGAGCGCACCGAGACCGACCTGTGGCGCCAAGGCGAGATGTACGCGCACGACATCGCCGGCAACCTCGAAAACGGCATGACGCGCTGGATCGACTGGAACGTCCTTCTGGACGCGCAAGGCGGCCCGAACCACGTCGGCAACTTCTGCAACGCGCCGCTGCGGACGGACGCCGCGTGCAGGAAGCTCGTCGTGCAGCCGTCCTGGCGCTGCATCGCGCACTTCTCGCGTTTCCTGCGCCCGGGCGCGGTGCGCCTCGGCTGCAGCCGCTGGACCACGGACCTGGACGCCGTCGCCGCGCGCAACGCGGACGGCTCCCACGCCGCGGTGCTCCTCAACCGAACCGACCGCGGCATGCGCCCGAACCTGCGCTTCCGCGGCCTTCTCGCCCCGATCGAACTCCCCGCCCACTCCATCGCCACGGTGGTCTGGTAACGCCGGCCCTTCATCATTTATCATTCATCATTCATCATTCA
>JAFPUX010000069.1 GCA_017413145.1 Kiritimatiellia bacterium
CACCCTTTTCGTTGGTAGCCCGAGGGGCTCCGCCGCCGGGTGGCGGCGACCCTCAACCGATGGGCATCGGGTTCGGGCGGGCACGGGCGGCCTCGGCCGCCCGTGCTTTTTTCGCGCCCCCCTTCAACTTTTCACCAGACCAAGGCCCTATGGATTGGGCCTGGTGTAGGCGGTGACGATGCCAACGAGGAGGTCGTGGACGGCGTCGACCCTGGCGTCGGGCGTGGCGTCCGGGGGCATGTCGCGAATCCGGCGCCACGCGTCCTGCAGCTTCTCCTGGAGCGCGTAGTCGCCGTCCGCGGCAAGAAGCGCGTCGTTGTAGATCGAGACCACCTCGCCGGTAAACGCTTCGTCCCGGAAGAGCCTTGCGAATATCTTATCGACGCCGTGCGCGTTTTTCGAGAGCCAGTTCTTGAGCGGCGCGCCGGCGCCCGACGGATCGAAGCCGGTATCCGAAACAAGGAAGCTCGACGTGATGGACAGCATCGTCTTGAACGGCGGATCGGGATACCACGTGCGGTCCTTCGTCGTCTCGGTCACGGAATAGGAGACGTCTATGCCCAGCCCCACGCCGACGCCGACAGGATCGACCTTGACCCCGATTTTGCTCTTCGTCGTGGATTTCACCGAAAAGCTTTCGATCTGGCCGTCGACGTAACTCCACGACACGACCTTGCTGCGCCGGGTTCCGCCGGTGCCTGACGTGCCGGCGATGGACGCGGCGATGTTGAGGGCGGTATCCGGATGGTCCGCCACCCATTCGGCGACGCCGACGATGAAATCGAATGCGTCGTTCATGTGCTCGAGGGCGAAATCGACGAGCTTGCTGACGTTTTCAGGATTCGCGAGCCAGTTCTTGACGGCGGCGACCGCGCTCGCCTTGACGCTGGAGAGGATCAGCCCCGGCAGCGCGGCGACGAGCGCGCCCTTGGCCGCGTCCAGCGGGATTTCCTTCGCAACCGTCTTGGTCGTGTCGAGAGCGACGCTTTCCGACCGGTTCGCGAGCGGCTTGGCCTTGTTGGCGAAGGAGCGCGTCAGGGCCTCGATGATGATGCGCGCGGGGGTCGAGGCGGATACTGTGAGCGAATGGGTCGTGCGATTGACGTTCTCCCAGGGCCGCGGGTCGGCGTTCTTGTCGACAGGGCGTTCGGACGAGAAGCTGTACTTGAACGTCGAGTCGATTCCGAGCTGGTGGCGCATTTCCTTGACGCCGCCTTCCGCCGCCTCCTTGAGGATCTCGTTGCCGATGTCGCCGGTCATTCCGTCCGTCCAGCCGCTGAAGAACGAGACGTCCAGCTCCATGGAGACGCTGTCACGGACCTTCGGCGGCTTGGCCGCGCCAATGCCGACCATGAAGTATTCGCGGTAGATGTCCTCGGGGAACTTCACGTCCATGGTCGCGAAAATCGCGAATATCTTATCCGCGTCGTCGCGGGAAAGGCGGTTTTCGCGGACTGCCAGTTCCGTTGAAAGAACGACCGAGCGCAGATGGAACGCGCAGCGGGCGAAGCCGGTCTTGTCGCCGGGATCGAGGCGCTTGGCCTCATTGACGACCATTGCGCATTCCCCGAAGATCCTCTGGTAGAGATCGCTTGCGTAGGTCAGATTCTCGTAGCGCTCGATGGGACGCAGCGCGCCGCCCGGATCGCGCCCGCACAGGCGCTGGAGAGCCTCCGTGTCGGGGGCGTTCACCACGGTCTTCAAAAGCGTCGCGTACGCCTTGGACTTGACCTTGAAGTCGCGCTCGTGCGAGTATTCCACGGACGCGTCCGCGCCGGCGTAGTCCTTGACCAGTTGCATGCTCGCCCCCGCGCCGGCGTAGCCGCCCCACGTCCAGCCGGACCGTTCGCTTACGATGTTCGGATTGACGCGCTTGGGAAGCAATCGGTCAAGCCGGCCCACGACGCCGCGCGCCTTGAGCGAATGAATGTACTGCGCGGCGTTCTCGCGAACCTCTCCGCTTCTGCGCCCCATCCAGCGGAAGAACTTCGTGCCGAGCGAGCCGATCGACTTGCCGAACGACTTGAGGGCGCCCAGGATCGCCGCGCCGGCCGTGCGCGACATCGCGAATTTGTTGCGCTTGGCGTCGAGGATGAAGTCGTCCAGCGTGGGATATACGCGGATGGTGGAATGCGAGACTTCGCCGCCGGCCTTCGCCTCCAACTCCACGCCCAAAGCATCCCCGCTCCCGATGGACGCGGTTCCCTTTGCCTCAAGGCCGCCCGCGATGCGGAACGTGGCCGTGATCGGCCGCCCGCCCTTCTTCGCCTCGATGATGCCGACGATGCGGACGCGCCCGCCGGCGCGGACTCCCACCGTCAGCGCCTCCGAAAGGCCCAGTCCCGCAAGGGCGCTGACGCCCACGGTGAACTCGACCTGGCGCTTGCCGCCCTTCTCGACGATCGACCCGACGACGTCGCGAATCGCGGCGGCCGTCGAATCGGACTCCTGAAAGGCGCGGATCTGGTCGTTGGTCCGGTGCGACAGTTCCAGCGCCGCGCCGACGTTCTCGAAGAACCTTGCCTGTTTCGGTAGCGTCGCGGAGAAGGAGTCGCCGTCGTCGGCCTGCGCCAATCGTCCGCACAGCCGGCCGAGTTTCGCCTCCAGTTCACGCTCAAGACGCTGGATGTTTTCGATGTCGGCTTTTCCGACATGGTGGTCGATGCCGAAGGTGAAGGCGTTCTGGATCGAGCGCAAGTTCGACTCGTTGAACTCCATCCTGCCCGCCTCGTGGCCAAGTGCGCCAAGCGCCTTCTGGGTCTCGAACCGGAAGACGCGAAGGGTTTTCCTGAGACTGTCGAGCTTCGCCATCGCGCCGGCGCCCGAGCCTTCCGAAATCCCCGCCAGAAGCCCCGCGCGCGCCGCCTTTAGTTCGTCGGCGATGCGCCGGATCTCCTTCATGTCCTTCGCGACCGCGTCTGCGTCAAGGACATGCCTGCCTTCTTCGCCGCCGTCGTTGGCCATCAGCCTCTCGGTCGTGAAGAGCACTCCGTTTACAAAATCGTCGAGCGCCTTCTGCCCGGAAATCTGCTCCTTGAAATGGGAAACGGAATTGCGCACCGTTTCAAGCAGCCCCTCCGCGGTGCTCATGTCCCAGTCGCGTCCGTCGGCGACTCTGTGCACGGCGCCGAACTGCACCGCCTGGCCGTTGCCGGGCTGCAGATCGGGGCCCACGCCGTTCCCGACGATGCCGGAAAGGGCCGGATCCGGCGGAATCTCCGGGGCGCGCCGGATCTGCCCGGCGTTGTCCGGAACCGCGTTCGGCGCATGTTCGACAGGCGCGGGATTGCGACCCGCCGGCGGCGCAAGAACCGGCGCGCGCTGGATCTGCCCGGCGTTGACGGGTGGAAGCGGCATGGCTAGGACCTCCCTTCCTCTTCGACCGGGAATTTCTCGGCGAAGATTTCTCGCACGGCGCGCACGGCGGAGACGAGGGCCTCCACCCACGCGGCGAGCGAGTCCGCCGAGGCGATTTCAAGCGCATGCCGGCGGTCCGCCGCCAAAACGAGCTCGGCCTCTTCGTCGAGCATGAGCGTGAATCCCCGCGCCGCGCCGCAAGGCTCGCACAGCCGCAGGAGTTCGAGCGCCTTTTCGCCGGCGCCGGGCGCCTTGGCGTCGCCGAAGGCGCCGACCGGGGCGAAGAGGACGATCGTGTCCGATTCGTCCAGATATTGCAGCGTCGCGAGGATCTCCTCGTCGATGGCGATCGTCGCGCACGAGTCGTCGTCGAGCGCGATGTATTGCTTGACCGCATCCGAGAATTCCGCGAGGACGCCTTCGAATTGGTCCCTAAGCATACAGCGCGCTCCTTTCCCGCCAGTCGGATGCGGCCTCCGCAAAATCGTCGAGGAACCGGTCGAGCGCGTCGGCGTCGTCAAACCCCGACAAGGCCCTGCGCTCGGTCATGTAGAGCTTGCCGTCCGCGCCGGCCGAGAGCGTGGCGCCGTTCGCGCCGGTCCAGAAGAAGTTGCCCGCGAGCGCCGCGACCGCGAAGGCGCCGGGACGCGCCAGATCGCCCAGCGCCAACACCGGCGCGCGGACGATCGCGCATTCCGGACTGCCGGGAATCGGCGCGAACGTCACCGGGAGGTCCAGGTCCTCCCGTGCGATCGCGAACGCACCGCCCTCCAGCCGCGCCACGCGACCGGGGAACCGGCTCTCCGCCGTTTCCCGCAATTGCTCCAGTCCGTCGTCTGCCATGTCCGTCGTCTCCTGTCGTATCCGCCAGTCGCCATAGGCGATTGGCCGCTCTATGCGCCGAGCTGGCGACGCGTGTCCTTCGCGTAGTCCTCGACGATCATCTTGAAGTTCTCCGGGATTACCCCCTTGTAGTCGTCCGGCATCTCCTTCATTTTGTCATCGCCGAGAAGGTTGCTGAGGATGCTCTGCAGCATGGCAAACCCGGACCGGCCCGTCCGCTCCATGTGGTCGCGGATCTGCTCCTTGAACTTCTCCGTCGGCTTCCCGCCGCCCTTGCCCATGACCGCTTCGTCGCGCACCCGGTCGTTCGTCTCCTTGAGGGAGCCCGAGCGCACCCACTTGCCGATCTTGTCGCCGGATTTGGCCTGGATGGTCCGTCCGCCGAGCGGGTCCTCCGCATCGAGGCGGGCGATGGTGTCGGCGCCCTTTTCGCCGCGGGCGATCGAGTCCGCCGCGAACTGCGTGAATTTGGTGAACTGTGCGCTGATTTCGATGGCCATTGTCTTGCTCCTGTTGAGGGTTTGGCTTGCGCCGGTTGAAAAGTTGAAAGGTTGAATGGTTGTCTGCCTTGTTTACACGCCAGGCCGCGGAAGGTTACCGAATGTTGCCTTGTTGAATGTTGCCAATGTGCGAATGTTGCCAATACCAATTTCCAGTGGCCAATTTCCCCATGGCCTTGATTGGCAATTGGGATTGGCTACTGGCAACACTTTCACATTGGCAACATTTTATGACGGGCGTCTTGGCGGGGCGGCCGCTCTGCGGATCGACGGCGAGCGTGCCGTCGCCCGCGATCCGGCTCAACTGCGCCAGACTGACGGTCGGCGTTGCCAATTGGATCGGCTCCTATGCCGGAGGGTTGGCTGCATCGGGCGCCGTCCCCAGCCGCTCGCGCCACGAGGCTGCGGTCTTCACGAGGTCGCCGACGGCCTCGAGCAGGACGTCGGGCTCGGCGACCGGGAGGGGGATCGACCGGATCGCGCCGAAGGCCCGGGTCTCCGGGTCCTGGCCCAGGATCGGGCCCTGCCGTTCGCGCAGCGCGGCGTTCGCCGCCAGCATTTCGCGGGCGACGGCGCCCTCGGAGCCGCCGAGGGCCTCGCCGATCCCGGCGTGGAGCACGATCGCCCCGCCGGACGCGTCGTCGAGAAACGAGACCGCGATGCCGTCGAAGGAGAGGACGACGGGGTCGCCTCCGGCGCGCTCGGGCAGGGACGCTCCCACCGCGCGCGCAAAAGCGTCCAGGCAGGAGTCAAAAGAGTCGTGGGGTGTCATGGCGGAATGCTGTGGCGGATCGTTTGGCGTGTCGCAGATTCTACCCGAACCTCCGCCCGGAACGCAAAGAAATCGGGGGGCCTTTTGTCGGGCTGGCGGCGCGGGGCGGCTACGCGTTGAGGATGTCGAAGGACGCCGCGACGGCGAGGTTCGGGCGGCTGGCGTCGGGGATGCGTTCGTAGGCGCCGCGGAGGCGGCGGGGCTCGGGCGGGTTGCGGTTGTAGAACGCCTCGGCGTCGGCCGTGTCGGCGTGCGCGAGGTCCACCCCCGCGATGCGCCGCCGCTCTTCCGGGGAGATCGAGCAGCGGAACGACCCCTTCACCGTGGCTCCGGGGGCCAGCTCGTGCGTCTCGCCGCCGACGAGCAGCGCGGCGGGGTGCATCTCCAGCTCGCAGTCCACGTTGATCTCGCCGCCCCGGTTCGCTTCAAGCCGGAAGACCGGCCGCGCGTCGCCGGCGCCGACGTAGGAGAAGGCCGCCTCCCTTCCCTCCGGGTCGAGGGCGCCGGTGCGGTGGACGTGGTTGTTGATCTTGCCGAGCTCGGTTTCGCTTTCGAGCTTCACCTCGCCGGCGTTGTATTTGCCGGACGAGATGTCCTGAAACTGCTGGAGGGAGATGTTGACGCGGGAAAGGTCGACGGGCATGGCGGGGCTTCTGGAAAGGGAAAAACGGTCTAAACGGAAAGGAATCCGCCCGAACCGAGAGCGGGGGCGGACGCCAGCTCTGCCGTCGGCGCGGCGAGCGCGGTGCGGACGGCGAGGGCTGCATCCGCGAAGGCGAGCACGCGGTCGCCGAGAGCCGCCGCAGTCAGCCCCTCGAAAGGCACGAAGGCCGAAAGGAGGAGCGTGCCCGCGAAGAGGCCGAGGAAGTTCCCGCGCGTGCCCTTGCCGTTGCAGGCGAGTTCGAGGGCCGCGCGGAGCGTCTCGGGCGGCAGCTCTTCGCCGGGCTCGCTGACGGGCGCGAAGAGCGCCACGTCGTCCCGCTCGCGGCGGTACTGCAGCGTGATGACGAGGCCTTCCGTCTCCAGCGAGCAGGATTCGAGCCCGTCCACTTCGAGGGGCAGCCCGGTTTTCTTGGCAAATTCGGCAATCAGCGATTCGAATGGTGTCATGGCACTGTTTTCCTTTCTTGATGGTTTCAGTTGAGTACGAAATCGACCGAGGCGGCATTGAAACCACTGCCAAGGACGAGGTTTTCACCGAGGACCTCCCGGACGCTGTTGACGCGGCCAGGGACATTGCCGGGGGCGGAGGCGATTTTCTCGGCTTCCGTGCCGTCAAAGGCGTCAAGGTCGACGTCCCGCTCGAACCTCATCATCCCGCGCTGCGCGATTACGAACTGATAACCGATCCGGACCGCGCTGCCGGGGCCGAGCCGGTAGGATTCGGCGCCCGTGCGGAGGGTGGCGCCCGTGCGTTCCGTTTGGATCTGCATGACGATATGATTTCCGCCCTTGCAATCCAGTTTGACGCGACGTTTTTCACCGCCGCCGGAAATGGCGAGGACGCTCCTGCCGCCCTCGGGATCGAGCGCGATGCCGACGCCGTCGGAGATCGCCTTCTTCGCCTTGTCGCCAAGAACGCCCGCGATGAGGGCGACCTTGCGCCGGGCCGTCGGATCGAGCGTCGCGAAGGTGGCGTCCTCGCGGTCGGCGATCTGGCGGGCGAGCTGGTCGAGCGCCTCGTCCGGATCGGAGGAAAGCTTGCCGCCGCCCTCGAGCTCGACCTCGAGCGTGCCGTCCGCGATCGCCTGGGCGAAGCCGGTGTCCTTGAGCTCCCCCTTCGCGACCTTCTTCGCGTCTGTGAGCGCGGCAAGGGAAAGAAGGGGCTTGACGTTGTCTGTATAGCGCTCCTTCATGGTATCGGCGACCCTGAAGGGGTATTCCTCCAGGAGCGCGGAGATCATCTGGCGGACGCGCCCGGCGGCGGGGCCCTCGCCCTTCACGGCACGCGTGGCGAGGTAGTTCTCGCGCTCGGACTTTGCGTCGGCCTCCACTTCCCTGCGGATGTCGACGATCATGTTGCCGATGCCGATCCCGTGGTATGGCATGTTCTCGGCCTTGCGGGCGTCGATCGGCTTGTTGGGCAGTCCGAGCCGGAGGTCGACGGCGTGCTTGAGCAAATTGACGAAGGTGCTCATGTTCCCCGCCTGCACGGACATGGCCGAGAAGACTCCATCCGGGATGTCATCGGGGATGTCGATCTTGTTGGTGTGGAGCTTGTAGTAGACATCCTGGACAAGGGCAGCGTTCGGCGTCTCCAGGGCGGCCTCGATGTTGCGCATCGTTTCCGGCCCGAGGCGCTCCAGGAGGAACGCGGCGAGAAGGGTCCGCGTCTGGAGGATGTCGTCGCCCTCGGCGTGGTTGCCGAGCCCCGTATCGTGCAGGATGCGCACGATCGCGAAGTGGAGCTCCAGCACGGCCTTGTGTATGGCGAGGGCCGAGCTGCTCGGGCCGAGCTCGGCGAGGGCCGACAGCTCGATCGAGCGGGCGGCGCGGGCGACGGCGGCGACGGAGCCGCGAGGCAGCGGTCTGCCGTTGAGCTCGCCCAGCGCGTCGCGCCCGACGAGATGCGCGGCAGGGCTCCCCTTCGTGGCCTCCCGAAGCGCCTTGAAATTCTCCTTGTAGTCCTCGATCTTCTTCAGGACGGCCGCCCGCGAACGGATTTGCCCGCCGTCGTTGACGAGGATGCGTTTCATGAAACGGATGACCGTGTCGAGCAGGTCCGTGTCGTTGCCGCACGCCTCGACCGCCTCGCGCATGCGCGAAGCGAAGATCTCCTTGTCGCCTGTTACCGGGCAGCGCCCCGCCCGAGCGCGGGCCGCTTCGAGGCGGACGTCGATGGCGGGGCGGAGGTCGGCCTCCGTCTTGTCGTTGCGCACGCCGTTCTCGTCGTAGAAGGTGGCGAAGACATGGTCGAGGTAGGCCTTGTCGAAGTGCGGCATGCCGAGACGGGCGGAGGTGGCGACGTGGACGAGGTCGTTCGAGGCGCCGTCGAGGATGGCCGCGAGCTGTTTCTCGAAGGCGTCCGCGTCGAGGACGCGGCGGCCGCCGACGGCATCCTTCATCGGCGGATGGTCGACGAGCGGCTTCGCGGCGCGCTCGAGGTAGCGCTCGGCGTCTTCGGGCCAGTCCTCGCGGCGCAGGCACGAGCGGATTGAATCCTTCACGGCCGCGTGGATGCGCTTCGCGGCGATTCCGCCGGCCTCGGTCGAGGCGATCTTGTCCGCGTTCGCCACGGCGAAGCGGTTCGCGATGTCGGCGAGCGCGCGCCCCGAGGCCGAATCGTCGATGTAGCGGTCGTCGTCGTAGCTCTTGATGTCGGCCGCAAGCGCGGCGTTGTCCGACTCGTGCGAGGCGGCGAGGAGCGCGACCTTCACCTGGTCGATGAGCTTCTGGACCTTCTGGCGTGCGTCCCCGATGCCGAAGTAGCACTTGAAGTTCTGCCAGGCGCCGGCCTCCTTGATCTGACCGGTGGAGTTGGCGAGGTAGTAGGACTTGTTCGCGTCGAGCGAACGGATGGAGTCGAGAGTGATGTTGGACATGGTGGTTAGTGGTTAGTGGTCACTGGGCGCCCTGGACGTTGCCGCCCTGCCCGCCGTTCGCTCCGGTCTGCCGCCGGGCGTTGCGCGCCTCGAGCTCTTCGCGTTCGAGCTCTATGAGGTCGGCATGGGCGACGGCGGTCATTTCGCGGACCTCCGCGAAGACGTCCGCGATGCCTTCAAGCTCGTCGACGTCGCCGCCGAAGCGGGGGACTTTCCCTCTCTCCCCGCCGAGAGCCTCGTCGACATTGTAGAGAAGGGAGTCGATGTCGCCGGACAGGTTGGTGGCCGTCTGCCTGATGATGTTGGCCTCGTATTCCGGCACGTCGGCCTCGTCGAAGCGCATCCCGCTCAACTCGTCGTACATGGCCTGGAGCTGCCCGGCGGCGGGCGCTTCGAGCGCGCCCTTGATCGCGCGCAGCGCGCCCTGGCCCAGGCGCCCCGCCACGAGTCCGCCGGCGAGCATCCTTATGCCGAGCATCTCGTCGCCGCCGATGTCTCCGCCGAACATTTCCAGGATGTTCGACTTCTGGATGGATTGCGCGATGACCTTGTGGTATTGCACGATGGCGGCGTTCATCTTGTCGGGGGTGTCGGCGGAGGCGGAGAGTTTCTTCAGTCTGCCTATCCCCGCCGAGTTCACAGCCTTGACGAGCGCGGTCAACAGGCCGGCCGGCGCAGGCTTTCCGCCCAGTCCGGCGAGGCTGGAGAGCCCCAGTTTGAACATCGCGTTCTCGCCTTTCGTCGCCTCCCGCAGTTCGGCGACGTTTTCCTTGAGCTGCGCGACGCGCGCGAGGATTTCCTCGATCGGGCGCAGGTCGTTCTTGTAGTTGTAGAGGAGTTTGCTGCAGACGAACCTGTCCGACAGGAGTCTGATGAGGTCCTTGTCCCCGCCGGCCGCGCGCATGAACGTGGCGATGAGCGGCCTGGCCCTGTCGAAATCCTTTGCGAACGCCTGATTGTGAGTCCCCGCGGGATCCTGCATGTTGGCGACCGCCGCGTCGATGCCGGCCTTGCAGGGCGCGAACCTCTGCGCGTCGATGAACTTCATCGGCGTGGAGCTGACGTGCCCGAAGACGTCCACCGTGGCCGTCCACTCGAAGAAGAACGGCAGCTCGACGGGGCTCGTGTA
>JAFPUX010000009.1 GCA_017413145.1 Kiritimatiellia bacterium
ACCCGCATGGGCGAGTTCTACTCGCTCCTCGGCGCGGAGGCCTATTCGGACGCCAAGAACCCGCTGATCGGATCGGCCGACGGCGAGCCGACAGCCGCCGGCGTCTTCTGCTTCGCCAACCAGGTGCCGACGCTCCTCGACGAGGAGCTGGCGCTCCTCCGGGGCCGCACGTCCGCGACGCAGTTCCCGAAGCTCACGGCCGCGCCGTATTTCAACCGCCTGCTCTGGAACTTCACCAAGGGCCTCACCGAGGGCGAGGTCGCCTACGTGAACAACTACGGCATCCGCGCCCGCGACGGCGTGATGGACGTCAACTGCGCCGCCGCGCAGTATCCGCAGGGCCACGGCGACGCCTGGGGCCACTACCTCTCGGCGCTGAAGGGCTACTACCGGCTCCTGCGCAACCCCTACGTCGATTGGACGGCCTCCATGACCGAAATGCTCATGGACCAGACCGCCGTCAACGTGGACTATCAGGACGAGGCCAAGTTCGCCGACGCCGCCGTGAAGCTCGCGCAGGTCGGCCTCGACGCGATGTCGCTCACCGCGCGCAAGGCCTACAAGGAGAACGCCGGCGACCTCCGCAGCGGCTACCTCGACGCCGACCGCGACCAGGCCTTCGGCTACGGCGAGTGGGCCACGCGCACCGGCATGGGCGCGGCCTACAACTGGATGGTCGCCAACGCCATCACCCCGACCACGAACGAGGCGGCGGCGCTCTTCGAGGACATTGGCCTCAGGCGCATCGACCGCGAGCAGAACGGCGCTCAGATGAAGGCGCTCTGCCGCGCCGTCGAGACGCTCCAGACCTCGCTCGGCGGCTTCGAGGGTGGCCTCAACCCGCTCGGCCTCTCCGAGAACGCGATTCCGTTCGACATCGACCCCGACGCGCTCGCCGAGAAGAGTTCGCACTTCGAGCAGATCCTCGAGCGCGCCGAGAAGGCGCTCGCCAACTGCAAGACCGTCCTCGACTGGGCGAACTTCTACGGCAGCCGCCTCGCGCAGATCCAGGAGAACGAAAGCGCCGCGATCGACGACGTCGCCGGGCAGGAGCTCGCCTACCAGAACCAGCTCATCTCCATCTACGGCACGCCGTTCGCGGGCGACATCGGCCCCGGCGGCACCTACCCGCAGGGCTACGACGGACCGGACCTCTACAACTACAACTACATGGACCTCTCCATCTTCGGTCTCGAAAGCGGCCTCCAGACGGTCTTCACCAACTCCTACCCGCTCTACGAGGCCGGCCTCTCCGGCTACTGGAAGATGAAGATGCAGACGGGCTACGAGCAGGACATGGACATGGCCGTCACCGTCAACTACATCGTGAACGACGGCGGCATCCGCATGAAGCCCGCGACCGTGGGCGGCGTCCGCGCCACGGAAGGCACCATCCAGGCCGCCTACCGCGACTACATCAGCGCCTACCAGAAGCTGCAGGCCGCGATGTCCGACTACGAGGTCAAGCTCGTGATCCTCCAGGAGACCTACAAGTCAACCGTCGAGGCGCGAATCCGCCTCGCCGCCACGATGGGTATCATGGGCTTCTCCATGGGCTACAAGTATAGCGGCATCCGCGAGCACATCGACCACTACGTCGATCTGCTGGACACCGACTTCAACTACCTGCTCATGGCCGACGACAAGCAGCTCGCCGCCGTCCCGCACGTATTCGGCGCCGGAATGACGGTCATCACCGACCCGAGCTCCATCGCCCAGACGGCCAAGCTGCCCGCCGTCATGTCCAGCGCGACCGTGACCTACGCGCAGCTTCGCGCGGCCAAGGAAATCGCCTACCATACCAAGCTGACCGGCGAGATGATCGACGTCGTAAGCGACATGATGGGGCAGGCCTGGGACCTCGCCAACACCATGCGCGAGACGAAGATGGGCCTCCAGACCGCCGCGAGCGACATCAACACGGCGGCCATGGCGATCCAGCAGGCGCTCGCCGACCTCACCACCGCCGAGACGGCCTACCGCGCCGAGATCTACCGCGGCCAGATGCTCCAGGAGGAGCGCGAGCTGTGGCGCAAGCAGGTCTCCAACAAGGCCACGCAGCAGCGCTACCTCGACATGTTCAACCGCGTCCAGCGCAACAACGCCCTCGTCAAGTATTCGACGGCGTTCGACACCGCCCAGCGCTACGTCTTCGAGCTCGCGAAGGTCTACGACTACGAGACGGGCCTCCTCTCCTCCGACCCGCAGAGCGGCAAGCAGTTCCTCGCGGACATCGTCGCCACGCGCTCGCTCGGCACCGAAGGCCTCGCCACCTCGTCCGGCACCACCGACGGCGGGCTCTGGGACGTCGTCACGCGAATGAAGGCCAACTGGGACGTCCTCAAGGGCCGCCTCGGCGTGAACAACCCCGACAAGCCCGAGAAGTGGTTCTCGCTGCGCTACGAGCTCTTCCGCATCAAGCCCGACGCCTCCGGCGACGAGGCGTGGCGCCGCGAACTGCGCAAATACTGGCAGCCCGACATCTACGCGATCCCCGAAATCGCGCGCCACTGCCAGCCGCTGCAGAGCGAGAACGCGACCGCGCTCCGGGAGCCGGGCCTCGTCATCCCGTTCCCGACCTCGATCAACAACGCGGAGAACTTCTTCGGCAAGACCCTGCAAGGCGGCGAATCGCAGTTCTCGAGCGCCGACTACGCCACCAAGATCGCCGCCGTCGGCGTCGATTTCGCCGGCTACGACCGCCTGACGACCCAGACGGCGACGGGCCTCGCGACCGAGCCGAACATCTACCTCGTCCCGGTCGGCACCGACTACATGCGCGCTCCGGCCGGCACGGCGCGGAAGGTGCTCGGCTGGACTGTCGTGGACCAGGTGATGCCGCTCCCGTACACCATCGGCTCGGCGCAGCTCGACGACGAGGCGTGGATTTCGACGATGCGCGGCCTCGACGGCACGAGCGACTCCGCCGCGACGATCCGCCGCCATTCGACGATGCGCGCGGGCGGCGACTTCACCTCGACCCGCCTTGTCGGGCGTTCGGTGTGGAACGACAAGTGGCTCCTCGTCATCCCCGCCTCCTCCCTCAACGCCGACCGCGTCCGCGCCCTCGACACCTTCATTGGCGGCGTCGGCGACATCAAGCTCGGCATCAAGGCCTACTCGCGTCAGGGGAACTGAGGATTGTCGCCAATGTTTCCGGTGTTGCCAGTTGCCAATGTTGCCAATGTCCAATCGAGGATTGGGAATTGGAATTGGCAACATTTCCACATTGGCAACATTCTTACGTTGGCAACATTCATCGTTGGCCTGATCTTTGCTCCTTGCGCGAGGGCGGAGAATGCTTACACGAACCACGCCGGGAACGTCGTTTCGGGCGTTGTCGTCGCGCTGGACGCGCGAACGACGACGATTTCGAACGAGGTCGAAGTCGCGGCGCTGCCGCTGTCGATCTTTCCCACGAACGAGCAGCGGCGCATCGCGGCGGACTTCGTCCTCCGGCAGGGCGGAGCTGGCGGAATCGACATCCTGCGCGTGCCGGCCGAAGTGAAGCGGGCGGTTCATGGAGCGGAGAAGGCGATGGCCCGTTCGCGCAAGCGCGCGGAGAAGGGCCTCTGCTCCAAGGAGAAGAGCGACGCCTTCTGCGCGGAGTCCGAAGCCGCCCTTGGGAGCTACCTCGACAGGCAGGTCGAATCCGGCGCGATCACCCCGGCCGAGCGAACGGCCCTCGGGCATTGACCAAGGCGGCGCAACCTTTCAACCTTTCAACCTTTCAACTAGGGAACGCCATGCCCAGCACCATCAACAGCCAGAATCTTTTCCTGGACACGCAGTTCCAGCAGTTCGATCGCGGCCCGGAACAGCGCAATGCCGTGAAAATATGCATTCTCAACGTCCTCTTCGGCGACAAATGTTTCGACTATCTCGACATGGAACGGCAGTAGCGCCAAGGAGAAAAGACAATGGAACTGGAAAATCTGATGTCCGCGTTTGCGGAAAAACTCGGAATCGAGGGGGTCGAGGTCAAGGACGGCACCTGCTCCCTGACGATCGACGACATCCCGATGGACTTCACGGAGTCGCCGGACGGGCTGGCCGTGGTGGGGGCCGCCGTCATCGGCGAACCGCCGCCGGAGAAGCGCGAGGCGTTCTACGAGATGCTTCTGAGGGCGAACACGCAGCTCTACGGGACGCAGGGCATCGCGCTGGGAATCTCGCCGGACACCGGCGAGATCATCCTGATTGGCGGCCTCCCGTTCAAGGGCCTGGAGATGGAGGAGTTCTGCAAGGACCTGGACGAGTTCGTCAGCAAGGCCGAGGAATGGCGCGAGACGGTCGAGAACTTCCGCCCCGCCGCGGAGGAAGCCGCCGTCCGCGACGAGGAGGCGACCCAATTCTCCAAGTTCGGCGGGAACGGCCCCGGCTTCATGAGCGTCTAGGCGCCGACCGCCGAAGGCGCCTGGGGCGCGACCTTTCGTCCTGAGGTCCTTTCGTCCTGTCGTCGACCGGCCGCACCTCGGGGAAGCCGCCCCCGCCCACGGCCTTTCGACAGACTCGACGCCCGACCGACTCGACCGAGACGGCCTCTTTCCGCTTCGCGCGCCTCAGGCTGCAGAAGCGCGACTCGGTCGATTCGGTCGATTCGGTCGTGATGTCGACCGGCCGCCCTTCGGGCACGCGCCGCGTTGCGGCGATTTGTAGTGACGCAGGGACCGGTTTCGTGTAGAATGCGCGCGCATCAGCGAAAGGAACGCCATGCCGACCCTGAACGACTACCGCACATTTCTCGCCGCCGTCCGCAAGCAGACCGGCATCGAAGCGCTCGAGCCCGACGAGGGCGGGCTCGTGTCCGTCCGCGTGGACGACGCCTACAACGTGAACCTGCAGTTCGTCGAGGCGACGGGCCGCGTCCTCTGCTTCGTCGAGGTGGCCGAGCTGCCGACGGACGCCCCGCGCGAGGTCTACCGCGACCTGCTCGCGGGCGGGCTCTTCGGCAAGGAGACCGCCGGCGGCTACTTCGCGCTCGAGCCCGAGAGCGAGACCGTGCTCTACAACTACTTCTTCGACCTCGACCGGGCCGCCGAGGACCCCGAGGACTTCGTCGACACGATCGAGAAGATCCTCCAGCTCTGCGACCTCTGGGCCGAGCGCATCAAGGCCCCCGGCGGCGACGGCGGCCCCTCCTCCGGCGACGAGCCCGCGGACATCCACGCCTTTCGCATCAACGCCTGATCCGCCCCATGCCCCGGTTGTTTTCAACGCAGAGGCGCTCCGCGCCGCGCAGAAAGCTTGCGGAAATCCCTGCGCCTACGACGCCGTCGCTTCGCGCCGGCTCCGGCGCGAGGGATTTCCGCATGGGAATCGGCAGTTTGGCGGATGACTCTGGCGTCGGTGCCGGTGAACCTGTCTCGTGAGTCCGTTCTTCATGCATCCGCTCTACACCAAGGCCGCACCTCTCACGCAAGTCGCCATCGACTCAGCCATCGAAGTCCAAAATCATCTCGGCGTAGGGCTTCTCGAATCGGTTTACCAGAAGTGCCTGATGCGAGAACTCTCGTTGCGCGGCCACGCGGTCCGGACGGAGGTCCCCGTGACGGTCCGCTACAAGGGCTGGGAGTTCCCCGAGAACCTTCGCATCGATCTGTTCGTCGACGACTGTCTCGTCGTCGAATGCAAGGCGCTCGAAGTCGGGCGCGAAAACATGGTCCAGCACAAGGCGCAAACTCTTTCTTACATGAAATTGATGGATGTCCCGCTCGGACTGGTCCTCAATTTCGGGAATCCTCAGCTTCGCCACGGCAAGCGTGGCATCGCCCGGGTGATTCTCAAGGGCGCCGACGCGGAGGAGGTTCCGTTTTGAATCAGGCGGACCTCTCCGACGCTCCGGCGAAACGCTTTTCGCGCCGTAGCCGCCGCGCAGCGGCGGCGTCGCAGGCGCAAAAGCGTTTCGCCAGAACCGCGCATCGCGAAGCGATCTGCGTTCAAAAGCCCCCCACCGTGTAACCTTCCCGCCTCTTCCGTGTACTACCTGCGAAAGGACCTCCGCCATGCCGCTCCCTCCCTCCCTCGACACCTTCCGCACGCTTGCGAACTCCGCGTTCTTCTCCTCCCGCGACATCGCGGTGAAGGGCGAGGGCAAGACGGCCTCGGCCCGGCTCGGGAACTTCGTCTTTTCCCAAAGCGCCAAGACCAACGACGCCACGATGAAGGCGTTCAAGGCCGCGCTCGAGGAGGAATACGGCGTCTTCGGGCGCCACGCCTTCGATTCCGTGCTGGGCCAGCGCGCCGAGCTGCACAAGTCGCTGCGCGCCTGCGACGTGAAGGCGACGCTCTCCAGCCTGGCGACCGTCCGCAAGAACCGTTTCGTCGCCGAGGCGAACCGCCAGCTCGACACGGCGCCGAAGATGCTCGAGCTCTCGAAGGAGGACCGTCTCGAGGTCCGCCGGAAGGTCGCCGAAAGCATCTCGAAGGGCGTCGACCTTTCGTCGTTCAAGACGAAGCAGGAGGTCTCCGCCGCCGC